>VXRJ01000035.1:0-207464 GCA_009838525.1 Acidobacteriota bacterium | reverse complement strand
CCCCCCCCGGGGCCCCGCCCCCCCCGCGGTGCGTGCGGCCCGGGGGGCACCCCCGCCGCCCCCCCCCCCCGCGGCGGCCGCGGGGCGCCCCCCCACGACCCGGACCGCGGTCACCACCGGCTGGGCGAGAACATCCGCCGCAGTCCCGGCCAGCAACAGCGGCAGCGCCCACGAGGCGAGCAGCCCGCCCAAAGATCGCCTGATCCTGTGTCGCATGCTCAGGTCCGCAGAACCCGCGGAACCCCGTCGACCGCGTGACTATCCGCGTGGTATGAAGTCTAGCAGCAGCCTGCTCCACCTCCGCAACCGGGGCCAGGAACTCTGCGCCGCGCGCCGGCAAGGGCGCGCGGCGGCACGCTTCTTGCACCTCGCGTATCCGAAACGCGGCGCCGTGAGGAAACGCGCGCCGACCTATACTCAGGAGTGAGCAGTGGCCGTAAGGACTGTTGAGGAACGACTGACCGTAGTCGAGGACAGGGTGGCGGAACACGCGAACCGTATCGACGGGCTTCGCGAAGCGATCATCGAACTGGGCAACCGCATGGATCAGCGATTCGATGCGGTCGACCGGCGCTTCGATTCCATCGACCGGCGCTTCGAATCCATCGACCGGCGCTTCGAGGCAATGGACCAGCGTTTCGAAGCAATGGAGCAGCGTTTCGATCGCAGGTTCCTTTGGCTAACGGGCACGCTCGCCGCCACGATGCTGGCCGTCGTCAGCGTGCTCTCCGCCGCCCTGCTCGGCGGCTGAACGCGCGGTTCGCAACGGCTGGCGGCTTGGACCGCCAGACGAGGGCAAACGATCAGAAGCGCACGCCCAGCGTCACCTGCGACATCAGGCCGCCCAGGTCGATCTCGTCCTCGAGGAAACCGTTCTCCAGCCCGACGACTCCGGTCGCCTGGTGGTACTGCAGCTCCACGCCGATCGACCATGCATCTCCCACCGGAAGGCGCACCCCGCCGAGGATGATCCCGCCGGGGTCGGTGCCGGTCGCCACGAAACGGTCGGAGAAGACGCTGAAGTCGGTGAAGTCGATGAACTCGCCGAACTCGGCGTAGCGCCAGGCGTACATTCCGACCCCGACGCCGAAATAGGGCTGCAGGGCGGAGCGTCCGAACGGCAAGACACGCACCGTCGCGGTAGCCGGCACGATCCGCAGGCGGAAGTCCTGCACTATCTCGGACCCGTTCTCGTTGAGGTAGTCGGCATAGACGCTCGGCACCGTCTTCTGGTAGAAGCCAAGACCCAGCCCCGCCTCCAGGTGATCGCCGATTCCGACGTTCCAGGACCCGGTCAGCGACCGTCCATCGAAGTCGCCCACGCGGATGGCGAACAGATCGAGGTTCGTCAGCACGACGTCATGATCGATCCGGCTGTCGACATCCTTCAGGCTGAACTGCCCGTACCCGAGAGTAAATGACTGCTGCGCCTGGGCGGGCGCTGCGCTGGCCGCAATCAACGCCGTGCCGACTGCCATAGCCACCGCCAGCGTCCCGAGGGTTGTAGTGCGTCGCATGAGGTCCTCCCGTGGCATCCGTCACGGGTACGGGCCTATGCACGATCGGTGCCAACTTGATCAGCCGAGGGAATCACGGCTTCTTATTAAGAGTAATGGCCATATATTGCTTTATGAAGCAACGGAGCGAACATTCATATGAAATAAAATGGTAAATAGTTTAACAAGACAGGAAACCGTCACGGCGGGGCCTGTCTCGCAGGGGAGTCAGGGTGTCCGCTGCAGGGAACGCTGGCGGATCGTCGCGAGCATCTTCTCGTGGATCCGGCCGTTCGAGGCCACGATCGATCCGTGGCGCGAAACGAACGGCTCGCCGCCCAGGCCGCTCACCACGCCGCCCGCCTCGGTCACGAGCAGCGCACCGGCGGCGATATCCCAGGGATGGAGCCGTTCCTCCCAGAAGCCATCAAAACGGCCGGCGGCAACGTAGCAGAGGTCGATCGCGGCAGAACCGAGCCGCCGGACCGCGCGTGATTCCGCGACGAACGCTCCGAACAGCGCCACGACGTCGTCGACCGTCTCGTGCACGTCGTAGGGAAAGCCGGTGCAGAGCATCGCGTCGACCAGGTTGTCCGCCTCGGAAACGCGTAACGGCGCGCCATTGAGCCGCGCGCCACTCCCGAGTTCCGCCGTGAACAGCTCCTCGCGCATCGGGTCGTAAACCGCCGCCACGGACGGAACGCCGTCGATTTCGAGGGCCAGCGACGCACAGAAGATCGGCAGGCCGTGCGTAAAGTTGATGGTGCCGTCGATCGGATCGAACACCCAGCAATAGTCCGTGCGCCCAGCCGCCGGCGGAGCTTCCGCTTCGGTCCCCAGTTCCTCCGCCAGAACGCGGTGGCCAGGGAAACGCGCGGCGATCATCGCGCGAAACCAGCGCTCGATATCGACGTCGACCTGTGTGACGAGATCGATGACGCCCTTCTTGTCGATGGCGACATCCGTGCCGAAGCGCTCGCACTGCATGGCGCCGGCATGCAGCACCACCTCGGCGGCGGTCGCGATCCACAGCGGATCCACCTCGGCACGCGTCATACGGCCGGTCTCAGTCGTTTCACCATGCGCACTTCCATCCCTCCTTCGGGGGGACGGCGCAACGTAACGTCATCCATCATCCGGCGCATGAAGAAAATGCCCCGGCCGGTCGGCTTGAGCAGGTTCTCTTCAGCGAGCGGATCGGCCACATCGTCCGGATCGAAACCTTCGCCGGGATCGATGACCCGCACAACCAGCTCGACCGGCTTCTCGGGCGGCTCCAGGCCCAGCTCCACCGTTATCCGCTTCGTCGTGTCGTCGCGGCAACCATGCCGGATGGCGTTGACCACGCCCTCACGGACGGCGACGCCGACCCAGTGCGTCGCTTCGTCGTCGAGCCCACCCGTACGGCTCAGGTGGTCGGCAACCGACTGGATCAGGTCCAGCAGATCAGCCTGAGCGCAAAAGTCGAAGCGGATCCGGACGCCGGGGTAAGGCATGCGGTTCGGTCGGCGGTCACCGAACCATATAGCGCTCCGCGGAACGTGGCAAGGCGCGATCCGCTAACATCCGCCGATGCTCGCCGGAAAGCCGGCCGCAACCGTCGTGCCGCCGGCGGATCGGCTGCGCGGACGGCTGCGGGTGCCCGGTGACAAGTCGATTTCACACCGTTACGCATTGCTTGCGGCGCTCGCGGACGGGGAGTCCACCATCGCCGGATACTCCACCGGCGCCGACTGCCGATCCACGCTGGCCTGCCTGAGAGGCCTCGGCGTGCGCGTGGAAGCAGCGCCGGACGCGGGCGGCGAACGGTTGGCGGTGACGGTGGCCGGCGGCGGCCCGGCCGCGTGGCGGCCGACCGACGCGCCGCTCGACGCCGGCAACTCCGGCACCACGATGCGCCTGTTGGCCGGCATCCTCGCGGGATGCCCGTTCACTTCCACACTGATGGGCGACGCGTCACTGAGCCGCAGGCCGATGCAGCGGATCATCGAGCCTCTGACCGCGATGGGCGCGCGGATTGCGGCGGCGGAAGGAGGACGGCCGCCACTGGCGATTACCGGCGGCGCCCTGACTGCCATCGACTACACGCTGCCGGTCGCCAGCGCCCAGGTGAAGAGCGCCGTGCTGTTGGCCGGTCTGCGGGCGACGGGAACGACCTGCGTGCACGAACCCGTCCCGACGCGCGATCACACCGAACGGGCGCTGGCCGCATTCGGCGTCCCGGTGTTCCGCGAGGCCGGCGCGATCAAGGTAACCGGTGGCGCGCGCCTGCGGGGGACGGACCTCACGGTGCCCGGCGATCCATCGGCGGCCGCCTTCTGGATCGCGTCGGCGGCGGCGTTGTCCGGCTCGGAGCTGACGATAGAAGGCACCGGCCTGAATCCGACCCGGACCGCGTTCATTGACGTGCTGCGTGGCGCCGGAGCGGTCATCGATACGCGTCCGGCGGGTGGCGCGGCCGGCGAGCCGGCGGGCGACGTATCGGTCCGGGGAGGAACGCTACGGCCGATCGTGATTGGCCCGGCGGACGTCCCGGGGCTCATCGACGAGCTGCCGGTCATCGGCGCGCTCGCCGCACATGGCGTCCCGGTGACGGTGAGCGGCGCCGGGGAGCTGCGTCACAAGGAGAGCGACCGGATTGCGGCATTCGCCGCCGGTCTCCGCGCCCTCGGCGTCCCGGTCGACGAACGGCCCGACGGTTTCCACGCGGAGAGTCGGGAACGTCCGGCCGGCGGAACCGCCGACGCCGCTGGCGACCACCGCCTGGCGATGGCGTTTGCCGTCGCGGCCCTCGCCTGCGAAGGGCCGTCCACCATTACCGGCGCCGAAGCGGTGGATGTCTCCTACCCCGGCTTCTTCGCGGTGCTCGACGCCCTCCGCCAATAGCACACGACGGCGGCACCGAACGTCGACCGGTAGCAGCTAGGCGCCGGCTCACTCCCCGAGCCATTCGAGGATTCGGTCGACCAGCTCGCCGGCCGGCGCGCGGTTGGCGTCGAGACGGAGATGGGCCTGGCGGTAGGCGGACTGACGCGCCCAGAAGAGCGCTTCCATCGTCACCCGGTCCGCCGCAAGGGGACGGCGGCCGTCGGAGGGGAGCCGTTCGACCACCGTGTCGAACGTCACGTCGAGCCAGACGGACGCCCCGTCCGCATTGATCCGCCGCCGGTTCTCCGCGTCCGCGAAGGTCCCGCCGCCGGTCGCCACAACCGTGTGGCGCGGCAGCAGGAGCTCGCCGAGGATGGACCGCTCGACGTCCCGGAAGTGCGCTTCGCCACGGGTTGCGAAGATGTCCGCTACCGTGGACCGCTCGCGCGTCTCGATCAGGCTGTCGATGTCCTCGGAGCGCCAGTCGAGCCGCCGCGCCAGCGCGTCGGCGACGGTCGACTTGCCCGCCGCCATGAAGCCGACCAGAAAGATCTTGTCCGTCCGCACGAGCTCCTAAGCGGCGTCGGCCCGTGCCTTCCGCGCCGCCCGTTCCTCGCGGCGCCGCAGTTCCGCCGCGTACGCATCGGCCGCGGCGCGCGAGCCGAGGATCCAGCCAATCACGATGCCGAACAGGAGGACGGCCGGGATGAAGATGAAGTGCCCGGCGGTCATGTCGAACATCAGGCCGCGCCTCCCCCGCTGCCGTCGCCGCCGGAACTCCGCCGCAAATCCTGCACGTCCCGCTCCACGCCGCTCAGGCGCCGGGACAACCCCCACAAGTAACCGAACGCCAGCAGCCAGACGATCGAGTAGGCGGCAACCAGGAACGGCGCCGCCGGCAGTCGGTCTTCCGGCGGCAACTCGTCGATCGGGACGAACTCGTTCACCTGCTCCGGCTGCGCCGCCGCCACGCCCGGCGCGGCAATCCCGAGCGCCCCGGCGATCAGGACAACCGTCGTCACCGTCACCCAATGAACCGTCTGTCGCATCGTCATGCGTCCTCGTCGTACGCCAGGCGCAGCTCGTCGAGTTCGGCGCGTTGAT
The DNA here is from genome assembly GCA_009838525.1 of Acidobacteriota bacterium. Lineage (NCBI taxonomy): Bacteria > Pseudomonadati > Acidobacteriota > Acidobacteriota bacterium. The sequence continues at coordinate 201,996 of VXRJ01000035.1, read as the reverse complement.
CCTCCAGACGGCGGCGCGCGGTCAGCATCGCCATGAACAACACCAGGTACGCCACGACGCACCACCAGAACGGCAGGCCCATGCTGGGATTCAGGGTCGGAACGACCGACGTCTCCGGGTGGATGGTGCGCCAGACATTCACCGAGATGTAAACGAACGGGACATTGAAGACGCCGAACAGGGCGAGACCTGCCGCCAGCTTCTCGGATCCCGGACCGCCGTAGGTGCGAAGCAGCAGGTAGGCAATGAAGATCATCTCCAGAATCAGGGCCAGCGTCAGCCGGACATCCCACTCCCACCAGACGCCCCACGAGACGCGCGCCCAGAGCGGACCGGTGATGAGGCCCATCGCGCCGAAGAGCACGGCCAGCTCCGCCGCTGCTACGGCCAGCCGGTCGGCGGACTTCCGCTCCCGGAAGAGGTAGATGCCGCTCGCGATCCCGCAGATGAAGATGGCCAGGAACATGGCGAACCAGGCGGGCACATGGATATAGAAGATCTTCGCCACCAGGCCCATCGTCGCCTCGTTCGGGGCCTGGGCAATGAGGATCGGCGCGACGGCGAACATCACCGCCGCGACAATCAGCCAGACGGCCGGCCAGCGTCCCTGCATGCGGTCATTCTGTCATGAGCGGCTCGAATGTCCATAACGCGAGCGTCAGGAAGACCGCGTCGAAGAAGACGATGAGGGCGAGCCAGAAGCGGGCCAGGTCGAGGTTCGGATCGAGCTGAATCAGCGAGATCGTCCCGCTGACTCCGGCAATCAATACCGGCACCGTGATCGGATAGAGCAGCACCGGCAGCAGGACGGCCCGGCTCTCGGTCCGGGTCAGCATTGCCGCGAACAGGGCGCCGACGGCCGCGAAGCCGAGGGTGCCTGCCGCCAGCAGACCGATCATGAGGAAAGGATGTGCGAAAAGCGGCGCGTCGAAGAAGAGAGCGACGAAGAAGATCACGACCGCCTCGACCACCACCATCAGCAGGATGATGCCGAGCAGCTTGCCGACGAAGATGGCGGAGCGCTCGGCCGGGGCGAGCAGCAGCCCGCGGAGGGCGTCGTGGTGCAGCTCGCGCTCGAACGCGCGCCCCAGCGCGAGCTGTCCGGCATACGCAAGCGCTACCCAGATGATTCCCGCCTCGGCTCCTTCGACCGGCGCGCCGCCGCGAACGAAGGCGAACGAAAAAACCAGGACGCACGACACCGCGAAGAAGGTGGTCGTGTAGATCATCTCCCGGCTGCGCGACTCGACGCGGATATCCTTCCGCATCACGAGCCAGGCGATTCGGAAGAATTCGGCCATCGGCTAGGTTCCGGCCGGTCCGACGGCTCCGTCGGCCGCCGCGGTCCGGCCCTGGGCCGCGGCCGCCGCGCCGTTCGCAGCAAGCGCCGCGCGGTACCGTTCGCGGAGGGTCCGCTCCCCGTGATCGACAAGCGTCGCACGGCCGCGCTGCAGCACCACGGCGCGATCGATCACGTCTTCGACGACATCGAGATCGTGCGTCGCGAGGAGAACGATCCGTCCGTCGCCGCGCAGCCCGCGCAGCCGCGTGGCCAGGCCGACGGCGGAGCGGTCGTCCAGGCCGGTGAACGGCTCGTCCAGCAGGATCAGGCGCGGGCCGTGGAGCAGCGTGCGCTCCAGCGCAAGCCGCTGCCGCATACCGCGCGAAAACCGCTGAACCGGCTCGTCCGCGCGGTCGTCGAGACGCGCCGCCGCGAGTGCCGCCTCGACCCGCCCGTCGGGGTGGCGATCCCCGTACAGGCTGGCGAAGAACGCCAGGTTCTCGCGCGCCGTCAGTTCCGGATAGAGCTGCAGGTCATGCGACAGGTAGCCGATCCGGCGCCGCAGCGCGCCCCCCAGCTCCCGTGCCGTCCTCCCTCCGTAGTGAACGGCGCCTGAGGACGGCGCGATCAACGTGGCGAGAAGGCGGAGCAGCGTCGACTTCCCGGCCCCATTCGGCCCGAGGAGGCCGACCACTTCGCCCGCCGCCACTTCCAGCGACACCCGCCAGAGCGCGCGGCGGCGGCCGTAGTGGCGTGAGACGCGGTCGAGCCTCAGGCGGTCGAAGTCGAACGCGCCCGGCCCGTCGCCGGCTGGGTTGGGTGTGGCCATGTCGAAGGAGTGAGCGCGTCGTCGAGGTCCGCGTAGATCCGCTCGAGGTCGGACAGCAGCTCGGCGCGGCGGTTCCCGTAACGGGTCGGACCCACCTTGCCGCTCCGGTGCTGCTGCTCCAGCGTGACCAGCTCGGCGAAACGCTTCTCACGTCGCTGCTCGAGGCGGCGGCGCCGGTCTGTCCCTTCCGCCGCGACGGGCGTTGCCGCGGCCCAGGCGCCGATGCCGAGAATCGCCAGCGCCAGGGCGACGGTTACGAAACCGGGCGTCTGGCTGTGGTGCGGCAGACCGGAAATCTCGAACGCAATCGCCGTCCCCGCCGCCACCGGCGGTCCCGCCGCGAAGATGTACGTCTCGTCCGTCCCCTCCGGCGTCATGTCGGCGCGACGCGCAATCTGGTCCGACGCCAGATCCATCGCGCCCCGCTTCTGCACCACCATCAGCAGGCCGTCGAGGTCCGCCGGCAGTGTCTGGGACACGGCGGCGGCGGGACCCACGTAGGGAAGGACGTAGGCGACGCGCAGCGGCGTCAGGCCCGGTTGGAACGGCCCACCCATCGTCACGTTGGGACCGTCGATGCGTGTCGACGCGGCGGACTCGCGCAGGACGGTAGCCCCCTGCGCGCCGAACGGCAGGGCGAACGCGACCGGGTGGTCCGGCTCGACGGGAACCAGAAGCGGGTTGAAGATATCGAGCAGGTAGAAGATCGACAGGCTTTCCTCGCCCAGTTCGACGACAATCCGCGAGTCCGCGCCGAAACTCACGTTCCCCGGCTCGGGCGGCAAGTCGGCCGCCCCGGCGTCGCCCGCCCCGACCAGCATGAGCCGCACCCCGCCGGCGCCGGGAGCCGCGAACGGCTGCGATTCGATCCGCTCCCCGTCCAGTTCGGTCGACGCGATCACCGTCTCCCCCGCGTTCAGCATGATGAACTCGGCGCGGCCCTCCTCGTCCGTCATGACGGTCTCGGCGATGTCGCCGGCGCGTATCTCCACCGGGTGATTGGTGACATTGTTGTCGAGCGTGCCACGGACGACGCGGACGGTGACGGTTCCGGGAGAAAGCTGCGGATCGGGGAGGGGAATCCCCGACATCTGCCGCGGATCGGGCTGCGCGGCCGCAGCGGACGGCCAGGCCGCAACCAGCGCGGCGGCGAGCATGAGAACCGCGCGGGTCACGCGCCTCATGGTCACAGTTCGGCTCCGCACTGCTTGCAGAACTTGGCATCGCGTTCGTTGCTCGCTCCGCAGTGGCCGCAGACCAGCCGTGTCTTCGAGGGCGCCGGACGGGGCGCGGCGGCGCCACCGCCGCCGGCAGGAGCCGTTTCTCCCGGCAACGCCGCCTTCGCCAGCCGTTCCAGCAGCTCCCGTTCGATCAGATCGCGGTAGGCCGTGCCGTCGACATCGAGCTGCTTCAGCAAGGCCCGCGCCCGCACGCGCAGGCGGCCGGCCATCTGGTCGAAGTCCTCATCGGACACCTTCCCCATCGCCCGGTCGAATTCGAGCTCCTTGATGGCGCGGAGCACCAGCGTCTTCTCGCGTTCCAGCGCGGCCCGCGTGCGCCCTCCCACCATCTCGACCCGCTCGGCGAAGGTGCGGGAAGCCAGCGGCACGAACATCCGGTAGAGGGCGTAACCCACGTACGCGCCGGCGCCGACCGCGGCGACGAGTACAACAAGGGGCGCCACCCCTGCCGGGCGGACCATCACGACGGCCACCGCCGCTCCGAGCAGACCGGCCAGAACAAAGAGATGCCAGGCGCGGAAGGTGGACGACGCCGGGGCCGCCGGCGCGGCGTCAGTCGAGGTTCCGGAGCTCATCATCCAGGCGGGCGTCGAGTTCAGGATCGACCGCCACCGGTGCGCCCGCCGTCTCGAGTGCCGCCGCGTTGCCGCGGCGCGACCAGCGGACCGCAACCGCGCCCACGGCGATGAGGCAACCGACGCCCACCAGGTACGGGAAGAGCCACGCCGCCCGGTTGAAGCCTTCGTCGAGGGGCGCGCCCAGCGCTTCCTGGCTGCCGTAGGTTTCGATGAACCAGTCGAGGATCGCGCGGCGGTCCTTCCCCGCTTCGATCTGCTCCCGCAGCTGCGCCCGCATGAACTCCGCGCCCGCCGCGGTCAGGCGCGGCGCACCGTCAGGCCCGTCCACGTACTGCGGTGGCGACGAGCAGCGGCAGTCGGCGAGCGCCAGACGAGGGCACGTGCCGCAGAGGCAGACCAGTTCCCGCTGCAGCTCCGCTTCCAGGTCGGTGGTCGCGGTGTAGGACTCGGGTGGCGCGCCGGTTTGAGCTGCCGCCGGCGCGGCGAGGGCGCCCAGGCCGAGGGCAGCGATCAACACGACCGACGCCGTCGTCGTGGTCGCCGTCGATCCGGGGGCGCGCGCATCCGGCCCGGCGCGAGCCGCGAGAAACGCGAAACGACTCTCCGGCAGAAGGGCAATACCCGTGCCCAGGGCCAGGATGCCGAAGCCGAACCAGATCCAGTTGACCAGCGGGTTGACCGTCACCTGGAAGCTGGCCGACTGATCGCCCATGTCGTATGCGGCAAGCACGACGTAGACGTCTTCGGCAATCGTCCGCCGCATCGCCACCTCGGTGGTCGGCTCGGCCTCGTACTTCCGGTAGAACCAGCGCGCCGGGTAGAGCTGCGCCACCTGTTGGCCATCCTCGAAGACGGTGACGTGGGCGGTGTGCATCTCCTTCGCGCCGTCGTCGGTGACGCTCAGCCGATCGTGCCGGACGCTGAATCGGCCCACCTCGACCGACTCGCCCGGACTCAGGAGCACCTGCTCGCTCTGCCGGTAGCCGGACCCGGCGAAGCCGAGCATCATGAGAACGATGCCGAGATGGACGACGTAGCCGCCGTAACGCCGGCGCGACCGCATCACGAGGCCGATCATGGCGGTGACCATGTCGCTGCCGGTCACTCCGCGGCGAACGACGGCGCCCCGTACGAACTCCTGCCCGACCGTGCCGGCCACGAAGGCGCAGAGCGCAAAGCAGATCCCGGCAACCCAGACGCGGAAGCCGAGCGCGACGAGCACGGCGGTGACGGTGAGCGAGAACGCCACCGGCCAGAGGAACTGCTGGCGGAGGTTCGCCAGTGTCGATTTCCGCCAGGCGAGAAGCGGCCCGATGCCGGTCAGCAGCAGCAGCGTCAGCCCGATCGGGATCATCCACTTGTTGAAGAAGGGGGGCCCGACCGTGATCCGCTGCCCTGTCACCGCCTCGCTCAGCGTTGGGAACATCGTCGCGAACAGGATGAAGAAGGCAGAGAACAGCAGGATCCAGTTGTTCACGAGGAACGCCGCCTCGCGCGACGCCCACGACTCGAGGTCGTTCCGTGCGCGGAGCAACGGCAGGCGGTAGATGACCAGGCCGAAGGCGATCAGCATCACGGCGCCGATGAAGAGCGCGAACATCATCGCGAGCTGCGGGTCCTCGCCGAATGCATGGACCGACTGCACGATGCCGGTCCGCGTCAGCGCAGTCGCGAACAGGGTCAGCGCGAAGGCAAGGATGACGAGCGAGATGTTCCACACCCGGAGCATGCTGCGCCGCTCCTGAACCATCACCGAATGGAGGAACGCGGTGGCCGGGAACCACGGGAGCGCGCCCGCGTTCTCCACCGGATCCCAACCCCACCAGCCGCCCCAGCCCAGTTCCTCGTAGGCCCAGATCATCCCGAGAGTCAGGCCGAGCGAGAGAAAGAACCAGGAGAACATCGTCCAGCGGCGGACGGCGCGGAGCCACGAGTCGTCCAGGTAGCCGGTAATCAGGGCCGCCATCCCGAACGCGAACGGAATCGTCAGCCCCACCAGCCCCGTGTAGAGCGACGGCGGATGGATCACCATGTACGGGTTCTGCAGCAGGGGGTTGAGCCCGCGCCCGTCCGCCGGCGTCTGGAGCAGATAGGTGGAGAACGGGTTGTTGTTCAGGATCATCACGCTCAGGAAGAACATCTGCACCACGGCGATAGTCGCGATGACGTACGGGACCAGCTCGCGGTGGCGCTCCCGGTTGGTGTGGACGGCGATCGCGCCGAACACCGAGAGCAGGAAGACCCAGAACATGATGGACCCGTCGAGGCCGCCCCAGTACGACGTCAGCTTGTAGAACAGCGGCTGAATCGCGTCGGAGTAGCGATCGACGTAGCGGATGGAGTAATCGCCGATGACGAACGCGCGGACGATCACCGCGGAGGCGAGCGTCATGAGCGCCGTCACCAGATAGAAGGCTCCGACGCCACTATCGAGCAGGCGCGCGTTGCGCCGGCGATGACCCGCGACGGCGGCGGCGGCAGCGTACGCGCAGGCGACGAAGGCGGCCAGAAGCGTGTAGGTTCCGAGTGTCGCCATGGCTAGGACGGCCCCCGGGCCGTGGTGTCAGGAGCCGATTGTCAGTTGCCGGCGCCGGCGGTTCCGGTGCCCGACACGTAGCCACCCGCCGCCTCGCCGACGGAAGGTTGTTCCTCGTACTTCGACGGACACTTGGCCATGATGCCGTCGGGATCGATGTGGAACGTGTCGCCCACGAGCCGCCCCGTCGCCACGACTTCGGCGTGGTTGTCGAACGTGTCGGGAACGATTCCGGAGTAGACGGCGTTCATCGTCATCGTCCGGTTCTCGACGCTGTCGGTGATCTCGAAACGCCAGTCAAGGCTGTCCGGACGGCGCATCACGTTGGCGGCGTAGCCATGCACCTGAAGCGGTTTCCCTTCCCACTCGGCAGGCTCGGCGAGCACTTCTTCCACCTCCAGGTAGAACTGCGCGCCCTCCTGCATCGTGGTCCAGAGCAGTCCCGCGAACGCGGCGCAGAGCACGCCGGTGGTCAGGACGACTTTCAGTGCGGTACTCGGCATGGGACTAGGATATCGCCCCGGCTGCGAACCCGTCAACGGTCACGGCGGCGCCACCACCCGCGCGGGTGGGTGCAATCTGCCGGTCGTCGCGTCAGCCCGGACGTCCTCACGAGGTCGGCTCGATACGCAGAAGCGTGCCGTCGTCGTCGTGGTCCGTCAGCACGTAGAGCAGCCCGTCGGGGCCTTCGCGCACCTCCCGAACGCGCTGCCGCAGCTCGGTCAGCATAGACTCGCGCCGCAACTCCTCGAGGTGCTCGTTGAACACGATGCGCTGCAGATGGCCGGTCCCCGGTATTCCGCCCTGCTGGAGAGCTCCGACGAACAGGTTGCCCTTCCACGCCGGGAATTGATCGCCGGTATAGACCGCCATGCCGGCCGCCGCGATGGCGGGCAGCCAGACGATGATTGGCGACTCGTAGCCGTCGCGCGTCGGATGCGGTGACACCCGCGCGCCGGGATAGAGGCGTCCGAAGCTCATCAGGGGCCAGCCGTAGTTGCGCCCGGAGAGGAGAACGTTCAGTTCGTCGCCGCCGTTGGGCCCGTTCTCGTGCTGCCAGATGTCGCCGGTCTCGGGGTGCAGCATGAGGCCGAGCGTGTTGCGATGCCCAATCGTGTAAATCTCCGGCCGGTGCCCCGGCTCGTTCACGAACGGGTTGTCGTCCGGCGCCGAGCCGTCATCGTTGAGGCGCAGCACCTTGCCGCGCAGGCTCATGGGATCCTGCGGGGCGTTGAGCAGATCGCCGGCCGGCGACCGGATCCGGCCGCCGGTGGACATGTAGACCTTCCCGTCGCGGCCGAAGGCGACGCGTCCGTTGAGTCCCGAATTGGTATGGAAGGGTTCGGTGACGACCAGGTCCCTGACGTCATGGAGCTCATACCCTTCCAGCCTCCCCCGCGCGAGGGCCGGCGAGCCGCGGCCGTCGTCGTGCCCCTTGGTGTAGGTGAGATAGACGAGACCGTTGTCGGCGAAGTCGGGATGGACGGCCACGTCCATCAGGCCGCCATTGCCATCGGTCCGGACCTCCGGCACGCCGGAGATGGACTGCGGGTCGAGCTCCCCGTCGCGAACGATGCGCAGCCGGCCCGACCGTTCGGTGAGCAGCATGGCGCCGTCCGGCATAAATGCGATAGCCCAGGGATTCTCCAGCCCCCTGGCCACCAGGTTGACCCGGATCTTGTGTTGCTCCGCGGTATCGATCACCCACGGGCCGTCGCCCAGCGGCGGCACCGGGACGCCGATCGGCGCGTCCTCCTGCGCATGGCCGAACGCGCCGAAGAGGATCACCAGAGACGCTGCCAGGAGAACCGAACGTCTGACCTTCATGCCAACCTCCCGAGAGAGCCGAACCCGGCTCCGAAGAATCATCTCGTACCGACGCGGCGCCGCTAGTCGAGCGGCAGCAGCGGCTCCACTCCTTCCGGCAGATGCTGGTCGAAGGCCGCCAGTACGGCGGCGTCCGCCGCGTGGGAGCCCATGAGACCGACGATGTCCACCAGATCCCGCACCCCGAACGCCTGCTCCGCCCGCGCGTAGGTCTCCGCGCTGACGTTGTGATCGTTGAACAACTCGCGTCCGAACGCGATCAACGCCGCGTCCTCCGCGTCGACGCCGGCCAGTGGCCGGTGGTGGCGGACGATGTCCATCAACTCCGGCTCGACGCCCGCCTCGGCGGCCCTCGGCTCGTTCATCGTCCAGTCGTACTGGGAGTCGTGGGTGCGCGCCGTCACCAGTATCGCCAGCTGCATCAGCCGTCGCCCGACCCGGGCTTCCAGCGATGCCTGGCCGTCCCCGTAACCGCGGATAACGCCGGGACCAATGCCGGAGGGCGACAGCATGCGGCCGTAGAGCACCGACACCGACGTCCGGCTCTCCGGACTCCGCAGCGGCAGGCGGCTTCGGGAATCGGGGTGGATGTCCTCGGGGTGGGTGAATGGCAGCGGGAGCGACTGCCTCCAGCCGGACGGCATCCGCTGGTTGAACGCGGTGAGGGTGGCCGCTGTGCTGGCGTACCGGCCCATCACGTCGACGACGTCGACCAGGTTGGTCTTGCCCAGAAGCGCCAGTGCTCGCGCGTAGGTGTCGGCCCGGAGCCGACGGGTGCCGAGAAGCTCCCGGCCCAGTTCGATGATGATCGCTTCACGGGCCGCCAGTTCGGTGAAGGGCTTGCGGTGCCGAACGATGTCGATGATCTCGGCGTCCAGTCCGACCGCGAGCGCCTCGAGCTCGTGCAGCGCCCACTCGTACGGTTGATCGTACTCGCGCGCCGTCGTCAGGATGGCCAGCTCGGTCAGCCGGCGTCCCATCGGCGCATCGAACCGGAGGTCCGCGCCCGAACCGTGCAGGCGCAGGGCCGCGGCGCCGGCAGGCGCGCCAGACTCACCGGCGACCGCCGCGTCGTACGCCCGCCGGCGCTCGGCATCCAGCTCGGTGCGATCTATCGTCGGAAGGCGGCTGCGCGACTCGTCGTGGATGTCGTCGGGCAGTGCCTGGCCGCCGCAGGCGACTCCGGGCCACGCCGGAACGAAGTCGACCAGGGCCAGAACAACCGCCGCCCGCGTCCATCGCTTCATGCCCGCCTCCCTGTCCCGCGAACCGTGGCGTCCGGTTCATTCTAATTCGGCGCGGCGGCCCAGGCGCGCGGGTCGGATGGCAGGATGGTCCCCGCCCAGGCGCGCTAGTTCAGCCGTTCGATGGCGAGAGCGACGCCATTGCCGCCGCCGAGGCAGAGCGTGGCGACGCCGCGCCGCAGGTTCCGCTGCCGGAGGGCGTACAGGAGCGTCGTCAGGATGCGCGCGCCGCTGGCGCCGATGGGATGGCCCAGCGCGACGGCGCCGCCGTTGACGTTCACCTTCGCGGGGTCGGCCCCCAGCTCGCGGATGACGGCGAGCGCCTGGGCGGAAAACGCCTCGTTCAATTCGATCAGGTCGACATCGTCGAGCGACCAGTCCACCTTCGCGAGCAGCTTCTGGACGGCTTCGACCGGCGTCATCAGGAGCCACTTCGCCGGCCGGCCGCTCACGGCCTGCCCGACGATGCGCGCCATCGGCGTCTGGCCCAGCGCTTCCGCCTTCGCCTCGGACATCACGACAACGGCGGCGGCGCCGTCGTTGACGCCCGGCGCGTTGCCGGCGGTCACCGTGCCGTCCTTCACGAACGCGGGGCGAAGCCTCGCCAGCGCTTCGGCCGTGGAGTCGGGCCGGACCCCCTCGTCGTACTCCAGGCGGATCGGATCGCCCTTCCGCTGGGGAATCTCGACCGGGAGGATTTCATCCCTGAAATGGCAGTCGCGGATCGCGGCGGCGGCTTTCTGGTGACTTGCCGCCGCGAAGCCGTCCTGGTCCTCGCGTGTCACCCCGTACCGTTCGACGACGGCCTCGGCCGCCTCGCCCATCGACCAGTTCTCGACGGCGCACCAGAGCCCGTCGTGCATCATCGAGTCGAGGACCTGGCCGTTCCCCATCCGCATCCCGCTCCGTGCGTTCGGCAGGACGTAGGGGCAGTTGCTCATCGATTCCATGCCGCCCGCGACCGCCACCTCGATGTCCCCGGTGGCGATTCCCTGCGCCGCGAGCATCACCGCCTTCAGACCCGATCCGCACACCTTGTTGATGGTGAGGGCGCCTACGTGGTCGGGCAGGCCGGCGTCGAGCGCCGCCTGCCGGGCCGGCGCCTGACCGAGGCCGGCCGAGACGACGTTGCCCATGATGCACTCGTCGACGACATCCGGGTCGATGGCGGCCCGCCGGACGCTTTCGCGGATGACCCGTGCGCCCAGATCCGTAGCGGGAAGCTGGCTAAGCGCTCCGAGGAACTTGCCGGTCGGCAGCCGGACGGCGCTGGTGATGACGGCGGAATGCATGCGCGTCTCCTTCGGTCTTGACGGTGATCCGCTTGACGTGTCCCGGGCCCAGGATGTCGCGCAGTCGCGCGGCGATCAGGCGGCGGGCGGCGCGAATGGCGCGACCCCAGCCGTCTTCGTCGGCGCGGACTGTCAGCGTGCCGCCGGGACTGAGGCGGACGGTCGTTGCGCGGTCGATCCGATCCCCCACCGCGGCCCGCCAGGCGAAGCGCAGTTTCGCCTCCGTCAGGGGCTGCCGGCGAAGCAGAACCCCAAGCGTACGTGCCGCCTGATGCTGCACGGGGACCATCGGTCGCGAGTGTATCATCGCGCCGTGCGCCTCGTGCTGGCGTCCCGCTCGCCCCGCCGATCCCACCTGTTGCGCGAAGCGGGGTACGACTTCGACGTCATCCCGGCCGATGTCGACGAGCGCCGTCTGCCGGGTGAATCGCCTCGGGACTACGTGCTCCGGCTGGCGCGGGCCAAGGCCGCGACGGTGGTCTCCGGCGCCCTGGCGGAGGCGGATGGGAAGGCTGTGGTGGCCGCGGACACGATTGTCGTCGTCGACGGCGACGTGCTCGGAAAACCGGCCGACCGCCGCGAGTCCGCCGTGATGCTGGGCCGGCTCGCGGGGCGAACCCACGAGGTGCTGACCGGCCTCGCGGTGATCGCGGGCGGGCAGACCGTTGAGGCGGTGGAGACGACGTGCGTGTCGTTCGTTCCCCTGGACCCCGATCGGATCGCCTGGTATGTGGCGACCGGGGAGGGGGATGACAAGGCAGGGGCGTACGCCGCGCAGGGTCTCGGGTCGCGGTTCGTGGAACGGATCGAGGGGTCCTACACGAACGTGGTCGGGCTGCCGGTCGCGCGCCTCGAAGCACTCCTGCACGAGCTGGCGGAGACCGTCTTCCACCTCCGCGGATCCAGATAGACTTGGCGGTCACATGCTCCTTTGCGCCCGCCAGGGCGTCGTTGCGGCGGTTCTTGCCTTCACGGCGGCCGTCGGGCCGGCGCTTCCCGCAGCGGCACAACCGTCCGCCAAGGTAGCCGTAAACCCATTCACCAACCTCAGCCGGCAGCCGGCCGACGGTTGGATCGGCGACGGCCTCGCGGCGACGATCGTTGCCGACCTCCGGGCCGCTGGACTGACGGTGGTGGATCGGGACTTCCGTGACCCGGCCCGCGCAGGAAACCGGAACCGGACTGGCAATGGCAACGGGAACGGCGCGAGGGGCGCCGCGGCCGGGCTCGCCGAATGGCGGCAACGTGGAGTCGCGTGGCTCGTCGACGGCTCCCTGCAGCGCATGGGAAATCGGCTGCGGGTCACGGCCCGACTCGTGAACGTCGCAACCGGCGCGGTCGCCTTCGCCACGCGGACCGACGGTGCGCTCGACGAGCTGTTCGACGTACAGGACAACGTTGCAGGGGCGCTCGTGACGCACCTGTCGGGCGGAATGGCCGCTCCGCCTTCCCGACTCGCTGACTCGGAAGCTCCATCCGGCCTCCTTCCCGTGGAGCCCCCGCCCGATATCTCCCCCGCAGGAACCGGGCCCGGCCCCGACTCCGCGGCACCGGGGGCGCAGCCCGAGCGCGCCGTCACGGGCGCACTGGCCTTCGGGGAACCTGGCGCCGGGAGCGTGGCGTCACAGCGGGGGCGGCCCGGCGGGCCGGGCGGCGGCGGGTTCATCCCGACCGGCCGGGAGCGCCCGACGGCCACGGTCGCGCGGATCTCCACGCCGCCGCGCATCGACGGCCGGCTCGACGACGCGGTCTGGGAAACCGCGACGCACCTCACGGACTTCATCCAGATTGCACCGGTGGAAGGTGCTCCGGGCTCGGAACAGACCGAGGTATGGATCGCCTACGACAGCGACCACATCTACTTCGCCTTCTACGCCCACTACACCGACCCGGGAGTCATGCGCGTCAACCGCTCGGACCGCGAGGAGATCAGGGGCGACGATCGGATGTCGGTGCTCTTCGACCCCTTCCTGGATCAGCAGCGCGCCTACCAGTTCGAAGTGAACGGCTACGGCGTGCAGGCGGATTCCCTGGTCAACGCGGATGGCAGCACCGGTTTCTCGAGGTCCAGCGCCAGTTCTTCCGTCCTGCGGGGCAGCGGCGGATCACGGAGGAGAAGCGGGAGCGGAATGAGCCGCTCGGGCCAGTTCGGCATCCGCGGCGACGACTCCTGGAACGCGCTCTTCGACACCGGGGGCCAGATCGTCGCCGACGGCTGGACCGCCGAGATGCGTATCCCGTTCAAGAGCCTGCGTTACCCGTCCCGCCCGTCGGGTCAGGACCATCGCTGGGGTTTTCAGATCACTCGCATCATCCGGGACAAGTCGGAGGCGCAGTCGTGGGCGCCCATCTCGCGCGGCGTGGCCGGCCAGCTCACCCAGTTCGGCCTGCTCACGGGCATGACGGACCTGTCGCGGAGCCGGAACCTGGAGTTCCTGCCGGAGCTGACCGGCCTGGGATTCGGTTCGCTCGACACGACGACCGGCGCCTTCAACACGAACGATCCTCTCGGCGACCTCGGACTCGGCGTCAAGTACGGCCTCACTCCCAACCTGACCGCCGACATCACCTACAACCCCGACTTCTCGCAGATCGAGTCGGACCGGCCGCAGATCGAGACGAATCAGCGCTTTGACCTCTTCTATCCGGAGCAGCGCCCGTTCTTCCTCGAGGGACAGGAGATCTTCCAGACGGCGACGCCGCTCACGCTCGTGCATACCCGCACGATCGTCGATCCCCGGTTCGGCGGGAAGCTGACCGGAAAGGTGGGCCAGACCACGATTGGCGTCGTCGTGGCCGACGACGAGAAGGCAGGGTGCCTCGACGGGCCGGACGCCGCGCGGTGCGGAGAGACGGCGCAGACATTACTCGGCCGCGCCCGCTACGACTTCTATGCGGAGTCGTATCTCGGCGCCATCGCGACGGCGCGCGAGTTCGGCGACGAATACAACCGTGTGGGCGGCGTCGACGGCCGCTTCCGCCTGGGTCGCACCCACAGCGTCAGCTTTCTTGCGGCGGCGTCGGAAACCCGCGACACCACCCTGGGTCTGCTCACGGGAGAGGACGGCGAGGCGAAGGTGTTCGGATCCGGCCGGGCGTTCGAGGCGGACTTTTCGAAGGAGTGACGTAACCTCAGCTACAACATCTCCCACAGCAGCATCGACCGGGACTTCGCGACCGGATCGGGCTTCCTCCCGCGCGTCGACCTGCGCCAGACGAGCGGGACCGTGGGGTACCAGTGGTGGCCCGAGTCGACCCTGATGACCTGGGGGCCCTCGGTCACCTACCTGCGCCTCTACGACCACGCGGGCGTATTGCAGGACGAACAACTCCAGGGAATGGCCAACTTCTCGTTCCGCAACAACATGGCGATAACCGGATTCGTCAGCCGCGATCTGGAGCGCTACGGGGAAGTCGACTTCCGCAAGACGGGCTTCGGCTTCTTCGGCGTCATCAGTTCGCGCACCGTTTCGCTGTACGGCGGCTACAACTGGGGTGACGGCATCCTCTACTCCGACAGCCCGTACCTCGGACGCTCGACCATCGGAAACGTCAACGTCCGCTATCAGCCGACGACCCGCCTGCGGACCGAGTTCACCATGATCTCGAGCGATTTCACGAACCCTCTCGACGGTGTCGACGTCTTCAACGTCAAGATCTTCCGGACGCGCACGACCTACCAGTTCACCGAGCGGCTGCTGTTGCGACACATCGCCGAGCACAACACGCAGTCGGTGACGGTCGGCAACAACATCCTGTTCACCTACCGGATCAACGCGGGCACGGTGGTTTTCGCCGGCTATGACGACCGCTTCCAGCGCGGCTCGCGGATCGACAGCATCCTCTTCCCCACCACTGCCCTCCAGCGCACGAACCGCGCGGTCTTCGGCAAGATCTCGTACCTGTTCCGGTACTAGCCGGCAACGTGCTGGAACACTAGCCTATTGCCGGCCTGGAGGCCGGCGCACCGGGCTGCGGCGCGAAGCGGGGCGCACCGGCGCGTCAGTTCATCTTCCAGAACGCGAGACCGCCCGCCTGCTTGCCGATGTCGACGGCGGCCACCCGTTCCGCGGCGGCGACGTCGTAGATCTCGACCGTGCCGGGGTCGCTGCCCACACCCTCCACGGTGACGAAGGCGTAGGCGCCGTCCGGTGTAATGACCACCCCGTGCGGGATGGTGCGGGACGTGGTCATTCGTGCCCGCTCGACGCCCGACGCCAGATCCCAGAACGCGACGGCGTCGCCCGTCTTGTAGGTCGCGACCAGGGTGGCGTCGTCCGGAGTGAGAGCCAGGTTGTAGGGACCACGGCCCGTCTCGAAGGTACGCGTGATGGTCCACGCGTCGAGATCGACTTCGAAGATCTTCGCGACGTTGTTGCCGGTCACGTAGACGACGTTATCGGGCGTGGGCCTCGTGACCCAGGTAGGCTGCACCCCGTCCCCGAGCGGGAGGCGGCGGGCGACCTCGAAGTGGAGCGCATCCATCTCGACCAGCTCCGCGCCCATCATGTTCACGGAATAGTGCCGCGTGCCGTCCCGGCTGACGCGCGAACCGTGCGGCATGACGCCGCTGTCGATACGCGCGACTTCCGCCATGGTCTCCGTTTCGACGGCCGAAACGCTGCTCGGCTGCATGCCGCCATGGAGGTTGAAATTGACCACCCAGAGCAGACCGGTCGCCGGCGAGACATCCATCGTCGCGGGATAGAGGCCAAGGGTGACGTCCCCCACCCAGTCGTCGGTCCCGGTCTCATACTTGTGGACGCTGCCGAACGGGACGCCGTGCGCCAGGGAGACGTACCAGTGCCGGCCGTCGGGATCGACGGTGATGCCGTGCGGCCCCTCGATCTCGTTCGGGAAGCTGCCGACCCGGATGGTCTTCTCCACTGCGGCGCCCTCCGGGCCGTAGCGGACCAGCGCCACCTCGTCCTCCGATTCGGCGCAGACGTAGACCCAGTAGCTGCGTGTCGGCGGGTCGGGTGGCGTCGCGGCGGCCACCGCGCCGATGGCGGCCAGCCCCAGCAGCAGAGCGATCCGCGTCGAGCGCAGCGTCATCTGTCCCGCCGGATTACTGCGGTTCGCCGATCACCGGCGCGGGACCGGTCTTCTCCATAAGCCGGACCGCCCAGAGTCCGCTGTTGTAGTCGGTGAAGAAGACGTGCCCCTTGTAGGGCTGCGGTCCCCAGACGAACGGCGCGTTCGGCGTGAAGCCCTCGTGATCGAACGGCACGAACCGCGCCACCTCGCGTCCCTGCCGGTAGAGGTCGCCCATCAACTCACCGGAGACGTCGACGACCCGCAGGCCTCCGGGATAGTAGAAGCCGACGTACATCAGGTCGTCCTCCACCCAGATGTTGTGCGTGCCTGCCTCCGGCACCTGGTAGCGCGCCACTTCGCGGGGGTTGTCCCAGTCGCTCCATTCGATGACGTGGATCCACCCGGCGGTCCGGAACGGCTCGTCGTCCGAACCGTCGTCGTCCGTGCCGAGGCCGCCGTAGGGATATGCCTCGTCACCGGCAAAGAGGTAGAACGCGCCGGTCGACTGGCTGCGGTAAGGAAACGCCGCATGGTTCCAGCCGTTCGGATAGGCGTAGCGTCCCAGCTCGACGGGGCGCTCCGGCGTTCCGCCGCGGCCGCCGCCACCGACGTCGACCGCCACCACGCCGTCGGCCCAGTTGGACGAGAAGGCAATGCCGTCCTGAATCCAGACGTCATGGACGGCGTGGCCCGGCGTGTCGAGCTCGAAACGGCCGACCCGTTGCGGCTCGCGCGGATCCTCGATGCTGATCACGTCATAGCGGCGACCGGCGCTCAGGGCGTAGACGTGGTCTCCATCGACGAAGACGTTGTGTACGCCGCCGGTAAGCTGATCCGTGAACTCCGAGAGCACCGGGACCCCTTCGCGCGGATTGCCGGCCCCCAACACGACGATGCCGTTCCGCCGGTTCGACGCCCCCTCGCGGCCGATCACCGCTACCTCGCCGTCCGGCGATACCTTCACGTCATTGACGGTCCGGGCGTCTACCTGCACTTCCTGAATCTTCTCGATGTTGGCCGGGTCCGTCACATCCCAGAAGTAGGAGTGTCCATCAGCGCCCCAGGTGCCGGTGATGGCGTAGTCGCGGCCGTCGGTTCCCTCCCAGACCCAGAGGTCGGACGATCGCCGATCGAGCACCCTGCCGCGGCCCACCACCTCTATCTCGCGGTAGACGTCCCGCGGTTCGATGGCGACGGTGGCGGCGGCGCTGTGGCTTCCCGACGTGGCGATGACGGTGTAGGTGCCCGACCGCTCCGCGACGAACCGCCCATCGGCGGCGATCTGCGCCGGCGCCCCGGAGGCGACGATGCCGGACGCCGTCTCGCCACCCACCGCGAAGCCGATCGGAACGGAATCGACCTCGCGGCCCAACTCGTCGGTCGCCGCCGCGGTGAAGCGGATAACGTCGCCGGTCCGGCCGCCCTCTGCGCTCGCGCGGAGCTCGAGCGCGGCGATTGGATTCGTGACGACATCGATCGTCACCACGTCACTCACACCGTCGACCGCTGCGGTCACGTCGACCATGCCCGGCCGACGGAGGGCGAGATTGCCGAAGCGGTCGATCGCGGCGACCGCCGGGTCAGCGGAACTGAATGCCGGCCTAACGTCGTCCCGGCGCGCGCCGGTGGTGTCCGTCAGCGTCACGTCGAGGCGGGGACGGGTCCCCACGTAGAACCGGTCCGGGAGATCGGTGAATGCCACGTCCGCGATCGGCGGTTGAGGCACGGTCACCTGCACCTCCGTACGAACGCGGGCCTCCGGGCGCCGGCTCCGGTCGTTCCGGTCGGCGGGGACGAGCACTACCAGCGTGTGGGTGCCGGGCCGCATTGCCCGCACCAGCCCCTCGCGCGACACCCCGACGCTGCGCCGGGCGCGCGAGTAGTAGACGAGGGCAGGGTCATCCACCGCATTGCCGTCGGCGTCGCGGACGGTCGCGGAAAGCTGGACCGTCTCCCCCACCTCGAGCGTCAACTCCGCCGGCGTTACCTCGATCGTCAGGGCAGCCGCGGCATCCGGCTGTTGCGACCCGCCCAGCACCGCACCGGCAAGCCCGGCGGCAACCGCCAGGGCGATCCCCCGCGCCGGCCATCCCGCCGCTCCGAAATCGCCGCCGCCGAGCGATGTTCTGATCATTGAAACGCTACCTGCGGCACCTCCGCTGCTGCCTCGTCCGCCTCGAAGTACTCGCGGTCCGAAAAGCCGAACATCCCGGCCACCATGTTGGTGGGGAACCTCAGGACCTGCGTGTTGTAGGCCCTGACCGCGTCATTGTAGCGCCGGCGTTCGACGGCTATTCGGTTCTCCGATCCGGCCAGTTCGTCCTGCAGACGGATGAAATTCTCGTTCGACCGGAGCTGCGGGTAGTTCTCGGAAATGGCCAGCAGCCGACCCAGCGCGCCGGTCAGCCCCGCGTTGGCCGCTCCCGCCTCCGCCGGAGTTACCGCGCCGGCGAGGCGACTTCGCGCGTTCGCCACGTCGGTGAAGATCTCCTGCTCCTGATCCGCGAAACCCTGAACCGTGGCGACGAGGTTCGGTATCAGATCGCCACGGCGCTGCAGCACGTTCTCAACCTGTGCCCAGGCACCGTCGATCTGCTCGTTGGCGGTCACCAGGCTGTTGTAGCGCGAAACCAGCAGCCCCCCGACGATCAGCACGCCGAACAGCAGGACGCCCAGCACGCCAATCGCGATCATCGCGATGATTCCCTTCTTCATCCTTCCATTCCTCCGATCGGTTAAGCCGACGCCGCCGGATCACCGGCGGGCGGGGCAAAGCGGTTGATCCGGGCCACGGCCGCCGTGAGAGCGTCGTAGTACCGCGCGAACAACTCGGTCAGATCCGACCGCGGCGCCTCGCCATGCTTCAGTTGCGCTATCTCGTCGAAAGGCGCCAGGTCGATATCGGCCGCGCGGGCGAACGCCGCCGCCACTTCTTCATTGTGTGCCGGGACCGGGTCGCCGTGCAGGCGGAGGCAGCCCCGAAACAGTGCGACGAACGTGGAATACGACTGGGTCAGGAGCCGGGTGAGGGCCGGTGGCGCATCGTGGGCCTCGATATAGGCCTCACGCAGGCGCATCATTTTCTCGCGCAACTCCCGTTCGCACTGCATTCGAAGGTGAGAAAGCTCCACTTCGAACGTCGCGAACGGATCGCTGCCGTGAAGCACGCGGTGTGACGCCTGCAGATCGAGGAACTCGATCGGAAAGACATCGGCCGACTCCCGGATGATGGCGGGCGACAGCAATCGCACCATGGGCTGCCCGCTTCGCTCCCACCGGCGGATCGGACCGCTGAGCCGCGCCAGCGTGGTCGGCTTCAGGTCGCTCGCGACGATCAGGATGTTCAGGTCGCTCGTGGATGCGTCGTAGTCCCCGCGGGCGGCTGAACCGTACAGGACGACGCTCACGAGCTCGTCCCCCAGCGCCCCGCGCAAGCCCTCCACCAGCCTCTGCAGGACCGGACTGTCGCTCAAGTCCACCGTCGTCATCAGAAACTCCCCCCGGCGCCGCCGCCGCCGAATCCACCGCCGCCGAATCCGCCGAATCCACCGCCGCCACCGAACCCACCGCCGCCGAACCCGCCGGCGCCGCGGTGGCCGTAGCCGCCGCCCATGCCGGAGAACATCAGCAGGAAGAAGAGCGACGGGTGGCGGAAGAGCAGGAAACCCATCCCGAGCATGACGAGCAGTCCGAGGATGCCGCCCCGTCCGTCGTCACGCGGGCGGCGTTGACCGGCGGCGGCCACGGTGCTGAGCGTGGCTCCATCGATGGTGACGTTGAACTCCGCGGCCGAGACCGCGGTCAGCGCCTGGCTGATTTGCAGCAGCCCGGTAGAGAAGTCGTTCTGCGACAGGGCCGGACGCGCGAAATCACGGATCGCGCCGACGCGACCGTCGGGCAGGAAGCCCTCGACGCCGTAACCGGTGGCGATGAACAGCTCCCGTTCCTCCAGTGCAATGACGACGACAACCCCGCGATCCTCGCCGGCCCGTCCCGGCTGCCAGGCCTCGGCGATCCGGAGCGCGAAATCGGCCGCCGGCTCTCCCTCGAGCGACGGCATCGTGACGACGACAATCGCCACGCCGGTCTGCGCGAACAGTGCGCCGTGCAACCTCTCCATCGTGTCGACCGCCTCGTTCGACAGGACGCCGGCCACGTCATGGACGGAACGGTCGGCGCGAGGTGGGAGGGCTACTTGCGCGACAGCGGTCTCGACGAACAACACCGCGACCAGCAGCAGGGACAGCGCCGCCAGTCGGGCGGCTCGCGTCAGACTCACGCGAACCAGCGTACCACGACGCCGCGCGCGCCCACCGGGCGCCGGCCGAGGCCGGAATCCGGCCGGTGCCATACTGCGCAGATTCGATTACTATTGAAGACTGGTCGCGGCGGCAGCCCGGCATCCATCCCGTCCATTCCGGAGCAAGGAGCGAACCGAAGATGAGGACGTCCTCCGACAAGATCGCGCAGGAGCGTGGCAAGGCCATCGACATGGCCGTCGGTCAAATCGAGAAGCAGTTCGGCAAGGGGTCGATCATGCGCCTGGGCCAGACCGGGGGCCTTTCGAGGATCCCGAGCATCTCCACCGGTTCGATCGGCATCGACTATGCGCTCGGCATCGGGGGCGTCCCGCGCGGCCGGGTGGTCGAGGTGTACGGCCCGGAGGCGTCGGGCAAGACGACGCTCGCTCTGCAGGTCATCGCCCAGGCGCAGCAGAACGGCGGCAATGCCGCGTTCGTCGACGCCGAACATGCGCTCGATCCGATCTACGCCAGCAAACTGGGGGTCGTGCTCGACAGCCTGCTGGTGTCACAACCGGATCATGGCGAGCAGGCGCTGGAAATCACCGAGACGTTGATCCGATCCGGCGCGGTCGATGTCGTCGTCGTCGACTCGGTCGCCGCGCTGGTGCCGCGGGCCGAGATCGAGGGGGAGATGGGCGACTCGCAGGTCGGCCTCCAGGCTCGGCTGATGTCGCAGGCGCTCCGGAAACTGACCGGTGTGGTGGCGAAGTCGAACACCTGCCTCATCTTCATCAATCAGTTGCGCGAGAAGATCGGCGTGATGTTCGGCAATCCGGAAACCACCACCGGCGGGCGCGCCCTGAAGTTCTACGCCTCGGTGCGGATCGACATTCGCCGGATCGGCGCCATCAAGGACGGCGACCGGGTCGTCGGGGGCCGGACGCGCATCAAGGTGGTGAAGAACAAGGTGGCGCCGCCGTTCCGCATCGCGGAGTTCGACGTGATGTACGGCGAGGGAATCTCGCGCGAAGGTGACCTGATCGACCTCGCCGTCGAGCACCGGGTCGTCGAGAAGAGCGGCGCCTGGTTCTCGTACCGCGGCGAGCGACTCGGCCAGGGGCGCGAGAACGTCCGCGGGCTTCTGAAGACGAAACCGGAACTGTATGCCGCCATCGAGGCGGAGGTGCGGAAGGCGCTCGGCATGGACGCCTCGGAGCCCGAAAGGGCCGGCGGCGAGCGCGACGCCCCGGTGGCGGAAACCGCGGCCGTGTGAGTCGGCGCGCCCGGCGGACGCGTTGGAAGTTCCGCTGGCGCGAAAGCGCGCCGTGCCGGCGCGTTGGAAGTCTCGCTGGCGCGAAAGCGCGCCGTGCCCGGCGCGTTGGAAGTTTCGCTGGCGCGAAACTTCTACGGCACAAGTTCCCGGGGTTCGTCCGGACGGATGATGAACACCTGTTCGCCTGGACGCATCAGCCCGAGTTCGCCGCGAGCGACCTCCTCGATCCGGCCAGGGTCGTCCCTGAGGCGGCGCGCCTCCTCCCGGAGCGCTTCGTTCTCCTGCCGCAGCGCTGCGATTCGGGCTTCCAATTCAGCGTACTGACGGTTGGCGGCACGCATCGCCAGCAGGCCGCTGTCCCCCACCAGGAGGTTCACGACCAACCCGCCGCTCACTATCAGCAACAGATAGCCAAGCCACTGCGGGCGCTTCTGCTGGGAGGTGGTCGTTACCGCCACTATGCGCTCACCTTCGGCTACGGAGCCGATGGATACTCCATGGTAAACGGATCCGGAAGCGGAATCACGGTAATCGCCCCGCCCGCAAGCCCCTCCAACTGGATTTCCGGATTGTCCGGGTCGCCTGCCTCGATCGTCGCCCGGTCGCCGACCACCAGAATCACCAACCCCTCCGGGTCGAGGTACTCCTGCGCGACACGCTGCACGTCGTCACCGCTGACGGCGGCTATGTTGTCACGGTAGTTGACCAGGTACTCCGGATCGCGGCCCGTGTATTCGTCGTTCGCAAACAGGCCGGCGGTCGACGCGGGGCTGGAGAAGTTGCGGCTGAAGGTCTCGATGAAAGACGCCTTGGAAATGCGGAGCTCCGCCTCGGAGACGGTCTCGGTCCGCATACGGTCTATTTCCTCCAGCACGATCGCCGTCGCGCGCGCCACCGTCTCGCTGCGGGACTGAAAGCTGGCCCGAAAGGCGCCAGGGTAGTACGTGCCGAGACCGAACGACGAGTAGGCGCTGTAGGCGAGCCCCTCGTCGGAACGGATGCGGGTCAACAGCCGCGCCGCAAAGCCGCCGCCGCCGAGAATGTCGTTCATCACCATCAGCGCGTAGCGGTCCGGATTGTCCCGCATCGTGCCCCGGTGGCCGATGACGACGCGCCCCTGGTTCACATCGTCCTTGTCGACAACGTAGATGCCCGGCTGAAGCTCGTGGGTTGGAGCCGGGACCGGCTCGGTTACCGGTTCGCGCGCCGGCCAGTCGGCCATCCGCGCCTCGAGCCGGGGCAATATGTCTTCCGGACCGACGTCGCCCGAGATCGCGAAGAGGAAATTGCCCGGGTGGTAGTACCGCTCGTGAAAGGCCACCAGGTCGTCGCGCGTGATCGCCTCGATCGTCGCGCGCGTCGTCGGGGTGGTCGTGAAGTGATCGACACCGCGCAGCAGACGCCCCCATTCGCGCACCTCGATGCTCTGGGTGGAGTCGTTGCGCCGTTCCATCCCCTGTAGCGCCTGACTCTTCGCCAGCTCAAGACGCTCCGGATCGAATCGCGGCCGACGCAGCATGTCGAACAGCAAATCGAGTGACGCGTCGAGGTCCTTCGTCAGGGAATTGACGCTGGCCCGGCCCGAGGTGTCGCCGATGCTGCTCGACAGGTTTGCGGCCAGGAATGCCGCTTCCTCGTCGAACGCGGCGGGGTCTCGGTCGCCGGCGCCCCCGGCGCGCATCTGGCCGCCCGTCAGCGAGGCCAGTCCGGCCTTCTCGGGAGGCTCCAGCCAGGATCCTGTCCGCACGACTACCGAAACAGTGACCAGCGGAAGCGCGTGGTCCGGCACGACGAAGGCGATGGCGCCGTTCGACAGGACGTGACGGTGCGTCGCCTGGTCGGGCGGATCGAACTGCAGCGCGTCGAACACGAGGTCGCGGGGATGGGCCGGTATCGCGTCTCCCTGGGTCTGCGCGAAGGCCGGGACGGCAACGGACGCCAACAGGAGTCCGGCCACGGCCAGAGAATACGTCAACCGCCATCCCGTCGCGCCGCTCACTGCCCACCTCCTGTCTCTTCGATCCGCCGGCGGATCAACTCCACCAGCGCCCGCGCCAGGTCCTGGCTCTCCGGTGGCGCCTGGCCTACCTGCTGCTCCACCTGGGCGAGAAACGCCTGCAACTGCTCAACCGGCACCTGACCGAGCATCGTGCGCATCTGCCGGAACTGCTGCCGTTCCTCGTCGCTGAGCCCTTCCTCGAGGGGATCGGCCGGCTCGTCCGCCGCGCTCTCGTCGCGGTAGTAGACCGCTACGGCGCGCGTCTCCGGCGTGAAATAGGTGTCGGCCACGCGCATCACATCTTCGGCCGTGACCGCGTCGTACAGCGCCGGGTCGGTGTTGATGTGCCGCCAGCCACGGTTCCCCTCGCGGATGAGCAGTTGCATCATGAGGCCGAAGTTGCTGCCGAGGTCGCGGAAGGTCCGCGCCGCGTTCTGGTTCTTCACCTTCTGCAGCTCGCGCTCTCCCACCGGTTCCGTCTTGAGCCGTTCCAGCTCGGCGTAGATCGCCTCCTCCACCTCCTCCGGGGTGCGTCCCTGCCGGGCCGTGCCGCGCAGCTCGAACATCCCCTCGAACTTGAAGCCGGCCTGCCCCCCGGACGCCGAGGTGGCCACCTCCTGCTCCTCGACCAGGGCGCGGTACAGCCGTCCGGTCCGTCCGCTCAGCAACTGGCCCAACACCACGAGGGCCGGCTCGTCCACATGCCCGTCCCGGACCGAATGGTAGCGGACCACGACCTGCGGGTTCGTGTCGGCGTACGCGACCATCCGCTTCTCGGCCAACTGCGGCATCTCGCGCGTCCGCGGCTCCAGCGGCGGCCGTTCGCCGCGCGTCAGGCGGCCGAAATAACGCTCGGCGAGGGCAATGGCCTCATCCGGATCGAAGTCGCCCACCAGCGCCGCCGCGAGATTGTTCGGCGCGTAGTAGGTGTCGAAGAACGTGAGCGCCTCGTCCCGCGTGATCCCTTCGAGGTCGCTCGGCCAGCCGATGACCGGCCAACTGTAGGGCGACGACTGCCAGAACATCGCCTCGAACTGTTCCTGGAACTTCCCGATGGGCGTGCTGTCGGTCCGGAGCCGGCGCTCCTCGTGGACGACGCTTCGCTCCGCGTAGAACTCGCGGAACACCGGGTTGGCCAGCCGGTCGCTCTCCATCCAGAACCAGAGTTCCAGCTTGTTGGCGGGAACGTTGATGAAATAGATGGTGAAGTCGTAGCTCGTGCCGGCGTTCATGCCGGAACCGCCCTCGGCGGTGTATACCCGGCTGAAATCCTCCTTGATCAGCAGATCGCTCTGCTCGGCGAGGAGCGTCTCGAATCGATCCAGCGACTGCTGGTGGTGCGCGCTACGGGCCGACGGGTCGTCCGGATCGTCGATTTCGCCCAGGGCGAAGCGGCGATCGAGCTCTGCCTCCTCCGCCTGAATCTCGACGCGCAGGCCATCCAGTTCGTCGATTATCGCCAGATCGCGGTCGATGTCCTGCGTCCCGATCGTGTGCGTCCCCTTGAACATCATGTGTTCGAAGAGATGCGCCACGCCCGTGATGCCGGGGCGTTCGTAGACGGAGCCGACCTTGGCGATCCAGCCGGCCGCCACGTTCGGGTCGCCGGGGCGCGGCACGAGCAGGATGGTCAGGCCGTTGTCGAGCTGATGCTCGATGACGTCCACCTCCTGCGCCCCCGCGGCAACGGGCAGGACAAGGACGGCGGCCAGCACAGAGAGAACCAGTAACCGTGCAGTCATGCGGATCAGTGTCGCACAGTCGACGGTGGGACGCCACCAGCCCCGGACGCCGGCCGGGAAGCCGGCGGACCCTAGCGCGGTTGCGCGCCCGGAGCGGGCTGCGGTAACCTCAGGGGTTACGTTGCACGCCGGATGCCGAGGTAGCTCAGTCGGTAGAGCACATGACTGAAAATCATGGTGTCGGCAGTTCGATTCTGCCCCTCGGCACCACTTCACGTTTTCCTGCCGCCTCGTAGTTTCCCGAGAGTCACCTTCAGGTCACAGGCATTGCGGCGAGGGCCGCAGGCAGGATTGCATTGTCCGTGGTTAGTCACTCTTGAATAATTGTCCATTTATGGCCAATATTGGCCAATGGCGGTGGACCCGTGGCACTTCGAGCGCGGCGAGTTCACGTCGCGCGTGCTGACGCTGCTGGTCGGCGGTCCGGGGCAGGCACTCACCCTGTTCGCGCCCCGGCGGACCGGCAAGACGGAGTTCCTGCTCAAGGACCTGGCGCCGCTCGCGGAGGCGCGAGGACACCGCGTGGTCTACGCGTCGTTCTGGCAGGCGCCGCTCTCCCCACTGGCGGTGTTGTTGCATGCCCTGGAAACGTCTTTCCGGCAGGGCACTCTCCGCGATCGCCTGCGCAGTTCGGCATTGGCCCTGGCCCCGAAGCTCAAGCTGTCGGCGCCGGCGACGGGCATGGAAGCAACGTTCGATCTCACCGCGATCCGGGGCGCGCCACCGGCCGATCTGCTGCTCCACATGGACGATCTGCTGGATCGTCTCTCCAGAAGACGGAGGGCGACGATCCTGCTCCTCGACGAGGTGCAGGAGCTGGCCCGCAGCCGTGACAATGCGCCCCTCGTGGCGGCGTTGCGGACCAGCCTCGACACGCGCGACAGGCGACTCCGGACCGTGTTCACCGGATCGAGCCGCGAAGGGCTGGCGGCGATGTTCTCGGCGCGCCAGGCGCCGTTCTTCCACTTCGCGACGCCGATCGATCTGCCGCCCCTCGCCGAGCCGTTCGTCGATCACATCCTCGAGACGTTCCACCGGGTGTCGCGGCGGACGCTGAGCCGCGGGGATGCGCTCGCCGCCTTCGACCGGTTGCACGCCAACCCCCACTTCTTCCGCGTGCTGATCGAGCAACTGCTGCACGATCCCGATCTGGCCGTCGAGCCGGCTCTCGCCGCGGTACGCGAGCGAATCGCTCTCGACCTCGGCTATCCCGAGACGTGGCTGACCCTCACCGCGATTCAGCGCGCGACGGCGCGAGCGTTGGCCGCGGGCGCCGACCGGCCGTTCGGCCAGCCGTTCCGCCGACGGGTCGGCGAGGAGATCGGGGAAGCGGCGCTGTCCGCGGGACGCGTTCAGGCGGCGCTGCGCCGGCTCGAGCGGGCGGGACTCGCGGACACCCATACCGGCCGCTGGGCGCTCGTCGACCCGGAGTTCGCGGCATGGATCACCGGGCACAACGGGGAATCGCGATAGGAATCGGTCACCCGTTGCCTACGAGTCAGAATTCACGTCTACCTGACGTGCTCTTCCGGGCGCCGCCGGGTCTCGAAGTGCGGATCCGGAACTTGCGATCCGTGCGCTGATACCGCAGCAGGGAGGCGCCGCGTGCCCCCCGGCGAAGGAAGAGAACGGGCTGCTAGGAGGGGCTTACGACTACGACCCGGTTGGGGCGCTGCTCCACTGCGATGTCGAGCCCGGACTGGGCCTCGAGGTTCTCGATCAGCGGGTCCAGGTCTTGCGGCATCTGACTTTCGCCATGCAGTCGCACGCGGAACGGCTCCGCGACCGGGCCGGTGGTCTCGTCCACGACCGGCATGTCGAGATGGCGCGACAGCATGTCGGCCAGCGCGGCCATATCCGAGACCTGCCCGCCAGCGCCGCTTCGCGGGTCTTCGTCCCTGCGGTCGGCGAACACGTGCAGCACGCGTGCGCCGTCCTGCTCGCTATCCGGCACCACGTCGCCTATGGAGCCTCTGAGGACGAGCGTTGCGGCGGGTTCGGAAACGACTCGGAAGTTGAGACCCAGGTCCAGGCGTTCCCCCAGCACGTAGGGAAGGTCGTCGACGAGCGCTTCCTCCGAAGCGCCGTCACGCCTGACGACGTCGGCGGTGATCCGCACATTCCGAGCTCCGCCCTCGAAGCGAACGGCGCTGGGGCGCACGCCGAGGGACTGCATCAGCGAGAGCAGGTCCGTGCCCGCCGACGTGAACTGTGCGCCCCGAAACGCAGGGCGGCCGTCCGTCCACACGACCGTCATCATGTCTGGTCCCCACGGAACCATCCGCGCCTGTACGGGGTGTCCCGCGCGGTAAAGGGCTGTGCGTTCGGGAGGGTGCGGCGGAGACCGAAGATCGAGATTCCGGCCGTCAGGCAGGCGATAGGCCTCGGCGAGGCGCCGCTCCCACTCCTCCCCGCCCCGCGTAGCGACCTCCACGCCGCGCGCCGACACGCGCAGATCGATCATCGCCCCGACCCGTTCCGGCGTACCGTCGCTCGGGACAATCGGCTCGAAGCGAAAGGTCTTGAGATACGCAGCCAGGCGCTCGCTCGCCGGCGTCGACTCGTGAGTCTCCTCCAACGGATTGGCGCGCGAGTCCCGGAGCAGCGTGGCCGACTCGACGCTGCCGCGAGCATCCAGCCAGAGCGTGAACGACAGGATCCACTCTTCGTCACCCACGTCCAGTACGGGCGGCTCGCCCTTCTGCAGCACTGTGGCATGGAGGGGGAACCCTCCTCGGGGTGGGAGGAACTGCGCGACTAGAAAGAAGACATCGGCCACCTCGTCCCCTGCAAACGCCTGCCCCCTCTCATAGAGTGACCGCCGTTGTGGTTCCTCCAACGGAGCCTCCTGAGCGGGCGGCTGCGCGGGCGCTCCCGTGGAGAGCGCGCAGCCGAGGCCGACGCCGAGAGCGAGCCCGGCCATGACAAGGGCACCGACGCGGGGACTCGGATTGTAGTGGCGCTGCAACATGCGCTTCAGACGCCTTGCCAGTGGCCGACGGCCGGCGGCCATCCGCAGCTCGGGGTGCATACCGAGCCCTCCCCCGGCGCGTTCCTCGACCAGGCGCAGCAGGCCTTTCATGTAGATGCGCTTGTCTCCACCCAGGAGTCGCACCACCGCGTCGTCACAGGCCTTCTCCCGCTCTTCGGCCAGACGCCGGTGGACCCACCAGACGACGGGATGGAAGAAGTAGACGATCTGCAGCAGGTTGCCGAGCGCACGGGCCGCGGGGTCCAGCCGCCGGAGGTGGACAAGCTCGTGGAGCAGCACCGCGTCGAGTGCCTTCCGGCTCCAGGACCGGACCAGCGACGCCGGCAGCAGGATGCGCGGCTTCACCCATCCTTGAACCAGCGGTCCGTCAATGGCCTCGTCGCGCACGATCAGGACGTGCACCGCACGACGCAGGCCCAGCTCGGCGCGAAGCTCGTCGATGCGCCGCTCGACCTCGGGCGGCAGCGGCTCCATCGCCGCGCGCAGGCGGGCTCGCCGCCGCGCAGACCGCGCCACCTGGACGGTGACGAGACCGAGCACGCCGATGCCCCAGGCCAGGAAGAGCACGACGGCGAGCGAGACCGTGCGGCCAGGGCCGGCGCGGGGACCCGCCACGGCGCCGACCGCAGTCGTGCTCGCAGCACCATCGTACGCCGTCGTCTCGACGGGTTCGAGCGCCGGCGCGTGGCCGCTGGACGGAGCCTCGACGATGCGTGATGGCGTGAGAGATGCAGGCACCGCCCCCCACGGAGACGTGAGACCCACGGGTATCGCCAGCCGCGCCAGCACCAGGAGCCACACGACGTAGCGGATGGGCGGAGGCAGCGGGCGCAGGATGTAGAGCGCGGCCGCCACGATGGCGGCGAGGACGGTGAACTGGATGCTCACGCCGAACATCGCCGCGAGCCACTGCTGGGCGAGCGTTTCGGTCACGACTCGTTCCCCTCTTCCTCCGTCTCCAGTTGGCGCCGGAAGAAGGCGACCTCCTCGCGGCTCAGGTCGTCGCGCTCCGCAAGGTGCAGGTACAGCGGAGTCACGGATCGCTCCAGTACGTCATCGACGAAGGTCGCGATGACCGCGGAGAGAGCGCGCTGCCGCGTGACGGCCGGCACGAAGAGACTCAGCCGCCCCAGCTTCTCGATACGCAGAAAGCCCTTGGCGGCGATGCGATCGAGCAGGGTCTTGACGGTACGGTAGTCTCGCGTCCGGTCCGATGCGTCATGGACCTGCCGGGCGGTCGCCCGCCCGAGCCTCCAGCAGATCTGCATGATGGTCCATTCGGTTCGCGAGAGCGGTCGCCTGAGGTTTCTGTCCACTACAAGCGTAGCCACACTACCACGTATGTAGTAATTCAACCAAGCCGAATCTGGACTCACCCCGCCGTCGTTTCCTCGGTGTTCGCTTGCACTCGCCGCCGAGTGACAAAGCAGGCGCTGGCGCGACTCGTGCGATGGAGCTGCACTTACGACACACCGGACAAGCGTTGTCGGGCGTCCGGCGTGCCGTTGGGCGACTCCTGGTGCCGTTCACCGAAAACCGGATCCCCAGGCGTCGTGCCCCGTGTTAGCAAGAAGTATGACAACGCTGGCACTGGTCCTCTTCCTGGCTCAGCCCTTCGCCGCATTCGCCGCTGAGCAGCGTCCGATCCAACCAGACGTCTCGACTCACGTCGTGGGCACAGTTCGCGACACGACCGGTTTGCCGCTGCCTGGCGCCATGATCGAAATCGACGATTCTCTCGTTGCCGTTTCGGACGCCGAAGGCCGCTTCGAGATCGACTTGGCGTCCGGTGCGCGCTACCGAGCGGTCGTGACACTACCTGGGTTTGACCCACACGAATCCGTTCTCGAGGTGAGCCGGGGCGTGCGACTCAACGTCGTGCTGGCGGTCAGCCGCATGCAGGATCAAGTCACCGTCACGGCCCCGTCACCCGAGGAAGCGGTCACGCGTCTCTTCCTGCTCGAACCCGTCCAGGTCTACCGGACGCCCGGCGCACGCGCTGACGTTTTCAGAGCCCTGCAGACCCTGCCGGGTGTCGCCGCACCTGACGACGCCGCTGGTCTGTTTGTGCGGGGCGGCGACGTCAGCGAAGTGCTGGTGTCGCTTGATGACGCTGTAATCGCCCATCCCTACCGGTATGAGACACCGACCGGCGGATATCGGGGCGCCGTCGACCCACTCCTCATTTCAGGGCTCAGCTTCAGTACAGGCGGCTTCTCCGCTCGGTACGGCAACGCCCTCAGTGGCATCCTCGACCTGCGAGGGCTCGAGCGCCCCGAGGCACCGCAGACAACCGCGACGTTCGGACTCGCCGGTGCCTCTGCCTCCATCGCCGCACCAGCCGGCGACCGATTCGGCGTGCACGGCGCGTTCAATCGGACCTTCACCGGCGTCCTCTTCGCCGTCAACGGTAGCCCGCGCCCGTTTGATCCGCCACCCGAAGGCTGGGATGGGTCCGCCGGGTTTGCCTGGAATCTGGGAAGAGGCGGTCGACTGAAGGGCTTCTCGTTGATGCAGCGGGATCGAGTGGGCGTCGGAATCGAGCAGGACGCGTTCACGGGGCTGTTGCAATCCTCAACCGCGCACGGGTTCGTCGGCACGCGGTGGGATGGCGCCCTCGGAGACTGGGCGGCCGCGGCGTCTTTCGGCCACGACGACTACAAGCGCGGTACCCGCGTCGGCATCCTCGACCGGACGACTACGGACCGAGTGACATCGTGGCGGATGGATCTCAGTGCACCAACGACCAGTGTGGTCGAGTGGCGCGTCGGCGCCAATGGCTCCCTCGCCGAGACGGCGATTGCGGGGCGTGTGCCAGTGAGAGGCGGCGACCTGGCTGGCGTTTCTGGTGACGTTCGGTTTGATGCCGTCGTCGATGATTGGTATGGCGGCGCGTATCTGGAGGCCACGGCACACACCGGGGCCGTGTCGACCACGATCGGGGCACGCGCTGATCGGTTCGGTCTGGCGCGCGCGACCACCGTCGATCCACGGCTCAACGTTCGCATCGGTCTGGGCCGCACGCATGCGCTCCGCTTCGCAACCGGTGTGTACCACCAGGCCCCTTCCCCCTCGTACTACGACCGCGAGCGAGGGGCTTCGCGCCTGCCGCCCATGCGGGCGCTGCACTATGTCGCCGGATACGAGGCCGGTCGCGAAACCGAAGGCATTTACGTTCGGGCCGAGGGGTTCGTTAAGACGTACGCGGACCTTCCCCTGGAAGAGGAAGTCCGAGGGTATACCGCCGACGGGTACGGCTCGGCCCGCGGGGTCGATCTCTTCGTTCAGTGGCTGTCAAGCCGACTCGAGGTGCGCGGCACCGCCAGCTGGCTGCGAGCCAAGCGGCGATGGACTCCAGTCGATCAGCGCGAGCGCTACGACCTTCCGGACGGGACCTGGACACCGGACTTCGAGATTCCCTGGTGGGTGCAGATCATCACCACCGTGCCCCTCTCGAACAGCATGAACGTGAGTGCGTCGTGGCGGTCGGCCGCCGGACGGCCCCATACCCCGATCGTCGATGGCCGCGCGATCGGCGACCGCTTCCTTCCCGTCTTCGGCCCCGTCAACTCCGAGCGCCTCCCACGCTACGAACGGCTTGATGTCTCCTCGAGCTGGCTCGTACCGGCTGGCGACGGGGTGGCGATCCTCTTCGCGACCGTCGACAACGTCCTCGGACGGGCCAACTTCTTCGACTACGTCTACACACCCGACTATGCGTCACGCCAGCCGGTCGTCAACGCGGCGCCCCGCTCGGTGTATGTCGGGGTGTCCCTCAGGAGGTAATCGTGGCAAGGACTCACCTAGCACTCGCATTGGTCGCAACGATGACTGTGCCCGCACTCTCCCTGCGGCAGGAGGTCGCGTGGTCCGAGCTCACCGAGCGACTCGAAAGCGCGGCACTTGCCGGGTCCGGGCAAGAGCTCCGGGCCGTTCGGGTCGATCTTCTCAGACAACTGGTGCAGCCCACGGAACAGACACCCGCGCAATCACTATTGGACTACGCGATCGCCTACGTCGCATGGCGTTTGGCTAACGCGCCGGACGTCACCGAGCAGGAACAGGCCGACCTTCTCGATGACGCCGTGGGGCGGCTGGAGGCCCTCGTAAACGACGATCCGGAATACGCCGAAGCGCGCGCGTTGCTCGGATCGCTTTACGGGTTGCAGATCGGGCTGGACTCATCCAAAGGTGTCGTGCTGGGCGTGCGCGCCTCGGACGCTCACGATCGCGCCGAGGCGGCGGCGCCCGACAACCCGCGCGCCGCGCTCCTTCAGGGTATCAGCGCGTTCCACAAACCAGCCAGATTCGGGGGTGGCCTCGACAGAGCAGAGCGGCTGCTGAGGCGCAGCCTCGATCTCTTCTCGCGTGAGCCTCCGGACAAGCCGTGGCCCAACTGGGGCCGGTTCGACGCCCACGTCTGGCTTGGCCAGACACTCGCCAGACAGAACGACCCTTCGGGCGCCCGTGCCGAGTACGATACGGCCCTGTCACTGGCGCCCGATTCGGGGTGGGTGAAGTTCGTGCTGCTGCCGGCCCTGAACGGCGCCGGACGACCTTAGGGGGTAGACGTGGCACATGCTATCGATCCGTCGGCTTCCGGCAAGCGCTACCGCATCTGGTTGGTGGTGGCCGGCTGGAGTACGGTTGCCGTGATCCACGCAGTCGCTCTGGATGCGTCCGGGGCGGTGTCGTTCGAGCACGGGTTCCCGAACTCGATTATCAGCCATGCGGTCCTGGGCATCGTGGTCTGGCAGGTGTGGCGCGCGCATGCCCGACTGGAGCTCTGGAAGCGCCGCCCCCTGTACGCGACGTCCGTTCATGTCGCCGTGGGGGTTGGCGCGCTCGCGATCTGGGGCGCGGCCGAAGCGACCTTCGCGCGTCTCAGGTACGGGGAGAACTTCTGGCAAGTCGTGTACGCCGATAGCTGGACGCTGCAGCTACTCAGTGCCGCGTCCTTGTATACCGCGGCGGTTGGACTCGGCGTCATCGTCGAGAGCTTCGATCGGGAGCGGCTCCGCCGGCAACGCGAAGCCGAAGTCGAACTCCTGGCGCGGGACGCGGAGTTGACCGCCATCAAGTCGCAACTGCAGCCGCACTTCCTGCTCAACTCGCTCAACTCGATCCTGGCCCTCGTCGAGCATGACTCGACGAAGGCCAAGGCCATGCTCGAACGGTTGGCCTCACTCCTGCAGTCCGTATTCGATCGTCTCGACGAACCGGTCGTCCTTCTGCACCGCGAACTGGATACGATTCGTGATTACCTGAAGATCGAGCAAGTCCGATTCGAGGATCGGCTGCGTTTCACCATCGAAGCAGATGATGAAGCGGAGCAGGTAACCGTCCCCCCATTCTTGCTGCAACCGCTCGTAGAGAACGCCGTCAAGCATGGTATCCAGCCGCACGCGCGTCCAGGCGAGGTGCGCGTCACGGCGCATCGTCGGGGCTCCCGCGTCCATGTCGCTGTATCCGACACCGGGAGCGGCCCGAGCGCCTCGCATGGTACGAGCGGCAGGGGTATCGACCTGACTCGACGGCGACTCCGTGCAACATACGGTGACAATGGGGCCTCGCTGAGCATGTCCCGCGAAGAGAGTGGAGGCTTCACGGGCTTTACAGTGCGTCTAGACCTCCCTGTGGAGCCCGAGGACCTGGTTGGTTCCTCCGCGGCTGCTGGCAATGGCTCCTGACCGCCTCCGCCTGATCGTGGCCGACGACGAGGCACTGGCCCGAGGGCTCGTGCGGGACTACGCGGCCCGATGTACCGGCGTGAGCATCGTGCACGAGTGCATCGACGTCGAGACATTGGCTGCCGCACTCGAACAGGGGGGAGCGGACGCGGCCATGCTCGACATCCGAATGCCGGGACGCGACGTGTTCGAAGTCCTTGACTACATTCGGCAAGAGCAACCGCTGCCCGCCCTTGTCTTTGCGACCGCGTATGACCGTTACGCCGTGCGCGCGTTCGAGATGAACGCGGTGGACTACCTCGTGAAGCCCTTCACGGAATCTCGATTCGCGGAGACGATCGGGCGACTGCGGGAATACCAGCGGCGCGGCACGCCTGCCGACGGTGTCCCGCGCCTTCTGCGCGATCTTGGCCGCCGCCCTGACCGGTTGCTCGTGCCTGAGGGGCGCCGCATCGTACCCGTCGCCGTCTCAGCCATAAGCTGGATACAAGCCGAAGGGGACTACGCGCGGATTCACGCCGACGCCAAGAGTTACCTCGTGTACCGCACGCTCAACGAACTTGAAGAGCGGTTGGATCCAGCCGAATTCCTGCGCGTGCATCGCTCCGCGATCGTGCGGCTCGATCGGATTCTGGAAGTACACCCCGCCGGAAGCAGCCGTTATCGTGTGACTCTGCAGGGCGGTGCAACCCTGACCGTTAGCCGTGGCCGTGCCCAGGCCCTGAAACAGCTCATACTGTGACGTAAGTGCTACGGCTCCAGTGAGAGGAGCCTGCCCAACACGGCCGCGCCGGCGCCCTCTACTGCTCCGGCTCCTCCACGCGGAGGCTGGCGAAGAGGCGGATGTCCTGGGCGCCACGCGCCCCCGCGGCGATCGCCGCGCCACGCGGGTCGGGCGGTTCGTACCGCAGGCGGTAGCGCTTCGACATTTCCGCGTGGTGGGCGTTCAGGCGCTCGGCGAATGTCGGCAGCCACTGCGCCAGGCCGCTCGCGGCGGCTATGCTCTCGTATATTCCGCCCGTATTCTCGGTGAAGTTGAGAGCGTACTGCGACATGACGCTACCGCCGCGGCTCGAGAGCTGCAGGATGTTCACGGTAACCCCGTTGTCGATGAGCGTCTGCATGAGCGCCAGGTACTCCGGGTCGCTGTAGTTGCTGCTGTTCTCCGTGCCGTCGGTCAGGACCATCATCATTACCGGAAACACATCGGTTTCCTCGTAGCGGCGCTCCCAGGTTTCCCTGATGCCATCGAGCATGATGGAGGCCGCGCCCTGATCCAGGAAGATCGACCCGGCCGAGTCCTTCAGCTCGTCGCGGTCGGTGGTGAAGTCGACCCGGTGCTGAATGTTGCGGCCGATCGTAAAGAGGGACACCTCGTGCTCCGGCCCGAGGGTGTCGAAGAACCCGTCCATGCCGGCCCGCAACGAGTTGAGCGCGTTCATCTCCGACATCTGTTGGCCGTTGTCGATCAGCAGCGCGATCTTCATCGGACCGACCCGGTCGGCCGACACGATGGTGACCGGCGTGTCGTCCTCCTGCACGATGAAGTCGTCGACCCCCAAGCCGGAAATCACCTCTCCGTTGGCATCCAGCGGCTCGATGAACAGTTGTGCGAGGTCCTGCGCCTCCGCGGTCGCGGGCGCCGACAGCCCCAGCGTGACGGCCACGAACAGGATCAACCCGCCGCCGGTTACGGAACGATGCATCTGGTTCCTCCTTGCTCTTTCCCGGCGGCCGGGCGCGTCAAGTCGGACGCCGCCCGGGCGACTGCCGGCCAGGCGCTGGCGCTGGTGCGCCCGCAAGGGCGCTAGCTCCGGCCGCGTGCCGTCGCTCGTCCGAAGTATACGCCTTATCTCCCGGAGCGGGCCGCAGGCACGCCGGCTGGCGCGGGCTACTGCTCCATACGGACGTCGGTAAAAAGGCGGATGTTGACGCCGGGGCGCGCTCCCGCGGAGATCTGCGCGCCGCGCGGATCGGGCGGCTCGTACCGCAGGCGGTAGCGCTTCGACATTCCCGCGTAGTGGGTGTTCAGCCGTTCCGCATACCTCTCCATCCACTCCGGCATACCGGTCGCGGTGGTGATGGTCTCGTAGACGCCGCCCGTGTTCTCGGCGATGCTGCGGGCGTACTCGGGCATCGTGCTGATCTCGCCGCCGCGGCTTCTGCCGCTGAGGCCAGACAG
Organism: Acidobacteriota bacterium; assembly: GCA_009838525.1. NCBI lineage: Bacteria > Pseudomonadati > Acidobacteriota > Acidobacteriota bacterium. Next base: position 166,008 of record VXRJ01000035.1, on the reverse strand, counting down.
TTGCACGACGTTAACCATGATGCCGTTGAAGATGAGCCGGTCGACGAGTTCCGCGAATTCGGCGTCGTTGTAGTTCCTGCTGCCCTCGGGGCCATCGGTCAGGATGACGACCATTGCCGGCAGCGTATCGTCACCCTCGTAGTAGCTGTCCCAGATCTCCCGGATGCCGTCGAGCAGGAGCGTGCCTCCCCCCGAATCCAGAACCATGTCCTCGACCGATTGCCGCAACGCCGCGCGGTCCATCGTGAAGTCGACCCGGCGCTGAATGCTCCGGGCGATCGTGAACAGGGCAACCTCGTGTTCCGGCCCGAGGGTGTCGAGAAAGGCCCCAACCGCGTCCCGCGCCGGGTAGTACGCGGCGAGCTCCGACATCCGCTCGCCGTTGTCGACAAGCAGCGCCACCTTCATCGGGCCGACCCGCTCGGCCGAGACGATGTTGACCCGCGTGTCGTCCTCCAGCACGATGAAGTCCCGCGCCGTCAGGTCGGGGACCACCTGCCCCTCGTCGTCCAGGGCCTCGATGTACAACTGGCCGAGAGCCTGCCCCTGCGCCGCGGCGGCAGACAACGCCAGAACGACCGCCGCGGCGAGGACGAGCAGGCCACCCGCTGGCAGCCGGTGGTGAAACCCCGCGTAGCACAGAGAGCGGCAAAGCGCTCGCATTCCGATCCGAGTATATCGCCCGCCTCCGGTAGACCATCCGCCCCCAGCGATTACAATCGCCGCCTGCCATGTCCCGGTTTCGCCCCGCCGTCGAGCGTCTCGACCCCTACGTCCCCGGGGAACAGCCCCCGGACGACGCGGCGGTCGTCAAGCTGAACACGAACGAGAACCCGTATCCGCCGAGCCCGCGGGCGCTCGAGGCGATCCGAACGGCGGACCCCGACGCGCTGCGCCGCTACCCGCAGCCGATGGCGGACGACTTTCGCCGCGCCGCGGGCGATGCGCTCGGTGTCGATCCGGACTGGATCCTGGCCGGCAACGGGAGCGATGACCTGCTGACCATGCTGTTCCGGGCCGTGACCGGTCCGGGGCGGCCCGTCGCCTACGCGACGCCCACGTACGTGCTGTATCGCACGCTTGCGGCGATGCAGGAAGCCCCGGTGATGGAGGCGCGCTACGACGAGGCCTACGCCGTGCCGGTCGATACGCTGGTGGCGGCGCGCGCCGCCCTGACGATCGTCGCCCATCCCAACTCGCCCAGCGGTACCGCCGCGACGCCGGACGAACTGGCGGAGCTGGCCGAACGAACCACCGGCGTGCTGGCGGTCGATGAAGCGTACGTCGCGTTCGCCGATCACGACGCCCTCGATCTGGTCCGGCGGCATGACCACGTGCTCGTGCTTCGCACGCTGTCGAAAGGCCATGGACTGGCGGGCCTCCGGATCGGCTACGGCGTCGGGCGCCCCGATCTGCTCGCCGGCCTGGCCAGAGTAAAGGACAGCTACAACGTCGACGCCCTGGCGGCGCGCGCCGGGGCCGCGGCAATCCGCGACACCGACTACACCAGCAGGACCGTCGCGCGCATCCGCGCATCACGCGACCGGCTGATTGCACGGTTGAACGGACTCGGTTGCCGGGTATGGCCGAGCGAGGCCAACTTCGTCCTCGTACGGCCTCCAGGCGGTGACGCCGGCCGCCTCCATGAGGCGTTGCGGGCGGACGGTATCCTTGTGCGATACTTCGCGGAACCGGGTCTGGACGACAAGCTCCGTATCACCGTCGGAACCGACCCGCAGCACGAGCGGCTGACGGCCGCGCTGGCGCGGCTCATCGGATGACAAGGCACATTCTCATGACGATTCGTCGCGCCGTCGGCGCAACCCTCCTGCTGCTCGTCCTGGGCTCCGGAGCCCAGCCGCTCCATGCCCAGTCGGATATCGATCGCTTTGCCGCCGACATCGATCGCAAGGCGGAACGCGATCGGATCTTCCGCGAGCTGAGTGAAGGCGTGATCTCCATGCGGAAATCGACCTACGCCAGCCGCGCCGATGGACTGGAGATTCCCTTCTACGTATTCGAGCCGCTCCGCGTGCGCGGACCGCGGGGCCATGCGGCTCTCGTCTGGATTCATGGCGGCGTCCACGGCGACCTCGATCCGACCTACTTCCCGTTCATCCGGGAAGCGGTGGCGCGCGGCTACGTCATCGTCGCGCCGGAGTACCGCGGCAGCACCGGCTACGGCCGGACGCACCATGAGGCCATCGACTACGGCGGTCACGAGGTGGAGGATTGCCTGACGGCGCTCGACGAAATGCGGGACCGCATGCCGTACGTCGACCCGGAGCGCGTCGGCGTCATCGGCTGGAGCCACGGCGGCTTCATTGCGCTTCACTCCGTGTTTCGCGACCAGGGCGCCTTCAGCGCGGCGGCGGCGCTGGTGCCGGTCAGCAATCTGGTCCACCGGCTGTCGTACAAGGGGCCGCGGTACGAGCGGCTCTTCGTCGCGCAGGAACGGATAGGCGGCCGGGTGCACGAACGGCGCGACGTTTATGTCGAGCGCTCACCGGTGTTCCAGGTCGAGCGACTGGAAACGCCACTGCTCGTGCATGTCGCCGACAACGACCGTGACGTGAACTTCGAAGAGGCGCAGCAGCTCATCCACGCGCTGGAGTACCACAAGCCGGAGTTGGCCGAGACCCGCATCTACCATGATCCGCCGATCGATCAGTTCGGCGGCGGCCACCGGTTCAACCGGCGGGTGGATCCCGACCGGGGCTACCAGCGCGTGGACAGCCCGCAGCAGCGCGACTCGTGGAACCGGATCTGGACCTTCCTCGAGTGGCATCTGCAGCCGTACCGCGACACGTTCCGGTAGGCCGAACCGGCGGCGGCCCACGGGCGGCGCCACGCGCTTCGGGCCGGGCCGCTCACGGCGCATCATGACGATCGCGATCGCGCTGCTCGCCGCCGCCGGCTTCGCGATCGCCAGCTACTTCACGGCGGTCGCCTGGCGGTGGACGCCAGCCGATGCGCGCTGGATCCCCCGTGTTTGCCGGATGGACGAGCGCACGTGCGCTACGGTCATCTTCACTCGGGACGCCCGGGTGTTCGGGCCGCCCAACTCGCTGCTGGGGCAGGTGTACTACGTGGCGCTGATGGCGGGCGCGGCCCTGGGTATCCTGGGCGATCCGTGGGTCTGGCGGCTGTGCGTGGCGAGCAGCCTCGCAACCGTCGGGCTGGGCATCTACCTCAGCTACGCGCTGCTGGTCGTGCTGCGGGTACCCTGTCCGCTCTGCTTCGCGTCGCACGGAATCAACGCGTCGCTCTGCTGCCTGCTGCTCTTCCTGCCCGCGCCGGACTGACGCGGGCAATCCGGCCCAGCGGGCCGGCAGCCGCCCCGCAGCCATCCACCGCGTACTGGTATAGTGACCGGGTTTGGCCGGCGTTGCACGACCGGCCCGGCGGCACGGATCTCACTGATCGACACGACTGACGAGGGGGCCATGAGCGCAGCACGGATGAACGGCAGGGTGACGGTGACGGTCGCAGCGGCGGCGCTGCTCCTGGCAGCGACAGGTGCGTTCACGCTGCACGCGGCAGCGCAGCAGAAGACCACGATGGACTCCGTCTATACCGCGGAGCAGGCGATGCGCGGCCTGGAGTCGTACCAGCAGGAATGCGCGCAATGCCACCTGGACGACCTGCTCGGCGACGGTATCGCCCCGGCGCTGATTGGCGCGCCGTTCCACTTCCGCTGGAGCGACCTGTCGGTGGGCGACATGGTGGTCGCCATACGGACGACGATGCCGCAGGGGGCTCCCGCGAGCCTCAGTCCGCAGGCTTACGTCGATATTGTCGCCTACATGCTCGAGGTGAACGACTTCCCTGCCGGCGACACGGAACTTCCGACCGACCAGACCGAGCTCGAGTCGATCATCATCAGCCAGGAATCGCAGTAAGGCGTCACGCCCGGTAGCGGAGCGTCACGCCCCGGCAGTCTCGGGAGGCGTACGCCCGGAGGTCGCCGGCGCCTCCTCCGACGTAGGCCGCTGTTCCGTGTCGACGTACGGGAACGGGATTCCGCGCCGGTGCAGCCGCAGCGTGTAGATGCTGAACGGCGAGTACCGGTGCGAGATATAGACGCTCCCCACCACGGCCGCCATCAGGGGCAGCATGATCCGATAGTCGTTCGTCATCTCGAAGAGGATGATGATCGCCGTGGTCGGCGCCTTCGCGGCCGCTGCGAAGAACGCGGCCATCCCCACCATCGCATAGGCACCGGAACCGGCCGTCCAGTCAGGAAACCAGGCGTGCGCGAAGGACCCGAAGACACCGCCCAGCATCGCCCCCATGTACAGGCTCGGCGCGAACACGCCACCCGACCCGCCCGAGCCGAGGGTTGCGCAGTTGGCGACGAGGGCCGCAATGAAGAGCCACCAGAGCAGGTCGGCGTCGAACCGGACCCAGAGCGCCGATTCAATCGCCTCGAAGCTCGAACCGTACACTTCCGGAAAGAACCGGATTACCAGACCGACCATCAGGCCGCCCACCGCCGGCTTCAGCCACTCGGGAAACCGCCACCGGCCGAACACGTCTTCCGACCAGTAGAGCATGCGGACGTAGGCAGTTGCCGCCGCCCCCATGATGGTCCCCATGAGGAAGTAGAGCGGGACTTCCGCCGGCGACACCAGGCTGTAGGTGGGCGCCATGAACGCCGGGAAGTTCCCCAGAAAGTAGCGGGCCACCAGGCACGAGCTGAGCGAGGTGAGCAGCACCAGCAGGAAATCGGTCCGGATCCGGCCGATCAGGACCTCCATCGAGAAGATGGCGCCGGCAATCGGCGCGTTGAACGTCGCCGCCACCCCGCCGGCGGCGCCGCAGGACACCAGAGTGCGGAGATCCGTCGTGGTCAGCCGCGTCCACTGCCCGACGATGGACCCTATGGCAGCGCCGATCTGAACCATCGGACCTTCACGGCCGGCGGTGCCGCCAAAGCCGATGGTGAGGGAGGAAGCGATTACCTTGACCGTCACCACCCGCTTGCGAATGTAGCCCCCGAAACGCGCCAGCGCCGTCATCACCTCCGGCACGCCGTGGCCCTTCGCCTCTTTCGCGAAGCGCTGCACGAGAGGGCCGACCATCAATCCGCCAAGCGCCGGCAGGAGAACCAGTTGCGCCGCGCCGAAACGATCGAAGAGTGATGCGACGGGTCCGCGCGCGAAGTCGGCGACCATCTCCAGGACGTAGATGAAGCCGACCGACCCGAGGCCGGTCAGGACGCCGACGACGACGGCCAGGATAATGAGGTAGTTCTGCTCCGGCAGGAACGAACTCCGCAGCCAGACACGGGCCCAGCGCCAGACCGAGAGCCGCGAACTGATCCGCGCGAGCGCGCCGCCGACGCGTTCCAGGAGGTCTGATGCAGACACAACGACGGCTACAGGCCCGGGGGCGTGATGGCAGCCAGCGTAACGCGGTCTCCGCGGCCAAGACTCAGGAGCACCGGACTGTCGCTCGTATCGAGACGTTCGACCGCTGCGCGCGCCCGGGGGCTGTCGCCCGCCGCGACCGCGCGTCCGTCCACGGTCAGCAGCCGATCATCCTCGGCGACCCCGGCCAGCCCAGCCGGACCATCAGGCACGACGGTCGTCACGATCCAGCCACCCGCGTCGGCTTCATCACGCCACTCGACCTCCAGACCGAGACGTGCGAGGCGCACGACGGCAGGCGCCTCGGCCCGGCACTCAGCGTCGGGCAGCACCGTACCACCCGCAACAGTCCGCCGACCGCGGATGACCCGATAGCGAACCAGTTGGCCCGCCTCCAGCGCGTCGTAGCTCGCTTCGAACCCCTCGACGCTGTTGACCGGCTCGCCGTTCCACTCGATCAACACGTCGCCCGCGCGCAACGAGGGCTCCGGCGCGAACGCGGATGCAACGACCCGATCGATCAGCAGCCCGCGTCTCCCAAGCAGGTCAAGCACGCCGACGTCGAGCTGCGCGACCGAGATTGCGCGGCAGGGCTCCGGCTGGACCATTGCATCCAGCTTGCGCCTGAGCGCGTCAACCGCCATTGCCCGCGCCCCGTCGGGAGCAAGATACGTAACGCCGACCAGGAAGCCGTCCAGATCGACCACCGCCGCCAGCCCGCTCGCAGGCGGCCCAAAGGAGAGCTCCAGGCTGCCGTCGGCCGCTGCGGAAACCAGGTAGCCCGGTGTGATGGAAGGCGCTCCCGCGCGATCAAGCGTCACCGCGCCGACATACGAACCGGAGGCAAGCCCCCGCGCATCGCCGTGGGCGAACTGCGGCAGTCCGTCATCAACCTCAACGAGCGCCAGGCCTTCCTCTCGATCGATGGCGCGGACGCCCGAGGACGCCAGCGCCCAGGGGTCGGCCTCGACATCGGCGTCGTCGTCGGTCGCCGTGCCGGTCGCCTCGTCAACGTTCTCGGTCGTCTCGGCCGTCTCGCGGCTCGCCGCTTTCAACCGGGATCGCGCCTCCACCGCCATCAACGCGTCCGCCGCGACGATCGACGTGACCGCCAGTCCCGGCTCGACCACGAGGCCGCTTTCTCCCGTCGCGCCCACCTTCAGCAGGTGCGCGCCCATCTCCGAAGCCAACTGTGCCCAGTAGTCCGAGAAGTAGGTCAGCGGCGTCTTCTCAAGATCGCCCCGGAGTGACAGCAGCGGGCCGGACGGCGCCCGCACCGGAACGCTCGTCTCCCGCTGGTCGGCGCCGACCGACTCCGCGGCGGTCGTATCGGTGCTGCCCAGGTCGGCCCGTGCCGCCTGCTCGCGATCGAGCGCTCCGTGGATCAGAACACCCGCCACGACAAGCAGCACGAGCGCAGGAAAAAGCAACTGCCGCTCGTGCAGATGTCGCACACCCGGCAGTCGCAACAGTCCCCGCACTCGCTGATACCTGTTGCCAGAATAGCATGCGGACTTCAGGTTGACGCGCGCCGCGGACCGCCGGCGGACCTTCCCTCCCGAGTCGCTCGAGTGGGCTCCTAGCCGCGAACGACAGACAGGACCGCGAGCGTGACGATGGGAACGAGCACAATGGCGAGGAAGCCCATCAGGAGGCCGTACTGGATCATCTTGGTGATCGGTATGCGGCCAGAGGCATAGACGATGGCGTTCGGCGGCGTCGAGACCGGGAGGACGACCGCGACCGACGCGCCGAGGGCGGCGGCGATGGCCGGCGGAATCGGGTCTACGCCGGCCGCGACCGCGATGGCGATGACAATCGGCACGGCAATGTTCGCGGCGGCGGTGTTCGACATCGTGTTCGAAAGCACTACCGTGAAGAGCGTCGCGGCGATGGTGATCGGTACGACGTCGTTGGAAGGAACGAGGCCCGTGATTCCCTCGCCCACAACCTGCGCCAGGCCTGTCGCGCCCGACAGCGTACCGAGCGAGAGCCCGCCGCCGAACAGGAGAATGGTGCCCCAGTCGATCTGCGCCGCCTGCTTCCACGTGAGCGTGCTTCGCTCGGTCCGGCTGATCGGCAACAGAAACAGCAGGATGGCGCCGGTCAGCGCGGCGACCGCCTCCGGCATGCTTCCGAGCACGGCGACGGCAAACGGGTGTTCACGGCCCAGCACAAGCGGCAGGAGACCGGGACCGACCCAGAGCGAGACCGTAACCCCGAAGGCGATGATGGCGTTCCGCTCGCCCGGCTTCCAGGGCCCGAGCGCCGCCCGGCGCTCCGCGATGATCTTCTCCGCGCCGGGGATCTCGCGGATGCCGGTCCGTCCCGCCCAATTGAGATAGACGAAGACGATGGCCATGAACACGACCGTGATCGGCACGGCAAAGAGCATCCACTCGACGAACGAGATCCGGACGCCGAGCTGTTCCTGAATCGCGGCAATCGCAATGATGTTGGGCGGCGTCCCGACCGGGGTCGCCATGCCGCCAATCGAGCAGCCGTACGCCGTCATCAGCATCAGCGCGGTTGCGTAACGCTTCGGAAGGTCGCCGGCCGACTCCATGAAGACGACGAGCGAGATGCCGATGGGTACCAGCATCGCGGTCGTCGCGGTATTGCTCATCCAGGCGGACAGGAACGCGGCGAGGGCGCCATACGCGATCAGTATTCGCGTCGGCCGGGCGCCGATCATGCGGAGCGACAGCACGGCGTACGCGATCCGCTCGTTCACGCGGTGAACGAACAGCGCCTGGGCCAGGATGAAGCTTCCGATGAAGAGGAAGATGAGCGGGTGGGCGAATGGCGCCAGTACGGTGCCGACCGGCGCCACGCGCAGAATGACCGCGAGCACCGGTCCGAGCAGTGCGGTAACCGCAAGCGGCAGCGCCTCGGTGGTCCAGAAAACGACAACCAGCGCCGTGACGGCAGCCAGACGCTGTCCCTCCGGCGTCAGCGCCTCGAGCGGCGCTAGGAGCAACAGCACGAAGAGCGCGGGACCGAGGATCAGCCCGACCCGCCGCCGGGCCGCGTCAAAACGGGCCTGCGCGGCTTCGGTCGCCTGCACGTCCGGGTTGCGGGCTGTGGTCTTGTCGGTCATCCCTATGCGCCGCCGGACGTGATATTCTGGGGACGATCTGCTCGCGGGGCGGGTCGTGATCCAGGGCAGGAACGCCCCGGAAGAGAGGTCAGAACATGCACTCTGGACTGATGCTCGCGCTGCTTGGGCCGGTCGGTCCGTTGGAACTGATCGTCATTCTCGCCATCGTGATCCTCATCTTCGGTGCGAAGCGGCTGTCAGGCCTCGGCAAGGGGCTCGGTCAAGCGATTCGCGGCTTCAAGGAAGAGGTTCGCATCGACGAGAAGGCGCAGTCCTCGGAAGCGTCATCGTCTTCTTCCTCCCGGTCATCCGACTGACGCCACGCTGCGCACAGCGGCCGCGCTGTCCATAGCTCCTGGACACGGTAGTGCAATTGCCGGCGGGCCCGGGCCCGATGTCGGCGGATCTTGCGTCGCCTCCACCAGCGTGCGTTCCCGCGGCCCGTTCCGGTCTTCGCTACTGACGCGGAACGTCCAGCCGCGTCAAGTCCGCCACGAGATCCGCACCCGCCGTGTTGGGGGTCACGTCCTTGTCGATCGAGAGGATCTTGCCGTCCGCGCCGATGATGTATGTCCACCGGAACGGCAACTCCCGCTCGGCGTTAACGACGCCGTAGGCCCGGGCCACGCCCTTGCCGGGATCGCTCAGGATCGGGAAATCGGCCCCGAGCGATTCGGCGAACTCCCGGTTCGTCTGCGCATCGTCAACGCTCACCATGAAGTACGCCAGATCGAACTGCTGAAGTTGGTCGCTGGACTCACGCAGCGACTTGCATTCGGCCGTTCAACCACCGGTGAAGGCCTTCGGGAACCACGCCAGCACGACGGTGCGTCCGGCGTACTGCCCGAGGCTGTGGGTATTTCCGTCGCTCCCCGGCAGGTCGAAGGCGGGCGCGTCGTCACCCACCTGCAGATCTTGCGCCTGGGCGCCGGTCGCGCCGAGCGCAAGAACCGCCGCCGCCAGAGTCAGGGTCCAGAGTAGCTTCATCGTGCCTGCTCCTTCGAGTCTCCCGTCACCGCCACTACAAGATACCGCCGCTCGGAAGGCACTAGCCTAGCCGATCCGAACCCGATTCGCCTAGCGGCTTCACTACGGTGCGCCGGCCTCCAGGCCGGCATCGACTTTTTTCTCTTGCCGGCCTGGAGGCCGGCGGACCTGGCAACCCGAGCTGCTAGTCGCGCACCAGGCGGGTCTCCGGGAACTGGGCCCGCCAGCCGAACCAGAACGCCCGCTGCGCCGCCACCCGCGGGAGGCGCCGGGACGGATTGTCCGCGTGCACCAGTGCATCCTCCGTCACCTGCCATCGCCCGCCGTCCGCGTCCACCACCACGAGGTCGCCCTCGAGCCGGACGAAGTTGCTGTCGCCCGGGTCGAAGACGCGGTTCGCACCCTCCCCGGTCGTCACCACCAGCAGGCGCCGACCGGCATGCTGTTCCGGGTGGAGCCGGTTGTCCTCGAGAAACTCCGTCGAAATCGCAAGCGGCTGGCGTTGTCCGGCCGCATCCTCGAGCAGCAGCGTCAGCACCTCGTCCTTGTTGTCCAGTTCGCCGTCCGGATGGTCGTCCAGGTCCGGAACGGGGAACATCAGCGCATCCGTCGAGAAATAGTCGCGGTACGCCACGCCTTCGCCATAGTCCCGCTCGTGGCCGGTGGCGAGGGTGAGCACCGTCGTCCCGGGGTGCATCCGCCGCCACTCGCCCCACGTCGTGGTCACTACGGCGCGATGCGTAAGCCGGAGTCCGCTGCCCACCAGCGCACCCACCACCGGCACCCCCTCGAACGTGTTCCACAGGCTCTTGGTGCCATGGTCGAACATCAGCTTGTTCGACCGGTAGAGCAGGCCGCTCGTGCCGAACTTGATGTGCCGGCCATCGACAACGCTCTCGTACGGGATGACCGTACCGCAGAGCGTGCAGTAGACGATCGTCAACTCGATGCCGCCGACCTGGTCGAGCGCCATCTCGTGCCACGCCAGGATTCGTTTCGGATAGGCTCGCATCTCTCCACCGGCGGCGATGCCGAAGACGATGTCGTCGTCGTCCAGGTAGTCGGCGGCATCGTCGTTCGCGCCGACGTACTCGGAGTACTCGAGCGGAGGAATGCCGTTGACCGGAACGCCGCCCCAGTCAATCTCGTCGAGCCGAATCAACGTCTCCGTGCCGGGAGGAAAGAAGTCGGCAAACGCAGGGTCTATCTCGCGGTACCAGACGCCCTTGAAGAAGGGGTAGTCGGGGTGCGGATCGTACGGCTGGGCCCAGATCCACTGGTGCGCGCGCACGAGACTGCCGCGGAATCGCTGGCCTGTCTGGTCCTCCAGGAACCCCATCAGGTCGCGCCAGACCCGCGTACCGGGCGACTCTACCGGCGGCGGCTCCAACTCGCGGGTCTGATTAGTGGGGTCGGTCGGATCCGTCGAGAACGCTGGCGCCGGATCGCGCGGCGGAGGGTAGAACCGGATAAGGTCCCAGAGCATGCCCGCGTAGCCGTCGCGCCACTGCTCGGCAATCTGGTCGAGCGCCTCCGCGGCCTTGTCACGGTCCTGGTCGAGAGCCAGAAAGAAAAGACGAATGTCGGGGTGATCCCCTTCTGTGGCGCGCGGCTGTGCGGCCACCGGCGTGGCGGCCGCCACCGGCAGCAGCCAGAGGGCCGTCGCCAACAGCAGTACCGTCATACGGAATCCGACGGGCGATGATGTACGCTCCGGTTGCATCTTCAACTTCCCTATCTCGCGGCTGTCAGCCATCATAGCCCCTGCCGCGAGGCTCAGGAAGCGAGGCGAAGAAAATGAGTACTCCCCCTTCGACGACGACACGCGCCGAGCCGTCCGAGCGCTGGCCGACCGCTATCACGCAGGTGGAACCCAACAAGGTGTTGCTGCGTGGCTATCCGGTCGACGAGTTGATGGGACGGGTGTCGTTCAGCGACGCCATCTATCTGGTCCTGACGGGGGAGCTGCCGGACCGTACCGTCAGCCGCGTAATGGACGCGCTGCTGATCTCGACGATTGACCATGGTGCGACGCCGCCCGCCACCGTCGCGGCCCGAAACGTCGCGAGCACGGGGGCGCCGCTCCGCGCGGCGGCGGCGGCCGGCCTTCTCGCCCTCGGCTCACGGCTTGGCGGTGGCGGCAGCATCGAGAGCTGCATGCGCCTCCTGGATGACGGACTTGCGCTGGTGGGTGACTGGGTGTCGTACGACGACGCCGCCCGTCGGCTGCTCGATCAGATGAGCGCCACCGGACAGACGCCGCCCGGTTTCGGCCACCGCCAACATATGCGCGACCCGCGGGCGGCACGGCTGATGCAACTCGCGTTCGAGCTGGAGCTCGAAGGCGGTCACACGCAACTCGCCCGAGCGATCGAGCAGGAGCTGATCGAACGCCGGGCAGCAAGCGGACTGCCGACCGTTTCGCTGAACGTCGACGGCGCCATCGCCGCCGTCGCGGGCGACCTGGGACTCGACGCCGAGACGGCAACGATGCTCTTCACCATCGCGCGCGTCCCGGGCCTCGTGGCTCATGCGATCGAGGAAACGCGCCGCCAGGAGGCCATGCGCCTGATCGATCCGTCGAAGCACGCCTACGACGGACCGGGCGAACGCCGGGTGCAGGAATCCCCGCTGGTGGGCTGAGAAGCCTTGGGCTGAGGCCGGAGAATGGTGGGCGCTAGTGGATTCGAACCACTGACCCCCGCCGTGTGAAGGCGATGCTCTACCGCTGAGCCAAGCGCCCGACCTTGGGAACGACTACCGCGCCTGTTCGATCAACGCACGCAACATCCGCGCGTACTGGGCGTCGGCGTCCGCGTCGCCGTCGAACGGCGCGGGACCGGCACCGGTGTCGACCATGTCGGACTCGGTGAGCCCGTCGGCGCCGACATCGGTGATCAGGATCTTCGTTTCCGCTATCGACGCCGCGTTCAGGTCGATATAGACCTCGCGGTACTGCGCGTCCTCTATCTTCTGCTGCACGTACATCGGCACTTCGTAGCGGGCCGATACCACCAGGAGCTGCCCAGGAAACGCAAGGGCGGCGACAAACCGGTCATCGCCCTCCGTATCCTGCGCCGCGATGGCGTCGAGGCCCGCCGCGTTGAGGACCTCCGACAGCTCGCTCGCCAGACTGCCCGACTCCTGAGCCAGCGCCACCGAGCCGCTCAACACGACCGCCGTTGCAGCCAGCACCACCGACACTACACGGAATCTCTCTTGGATAGTCATGGCGACTCTCCTCCCCGACATCGGTTCGTAACAACCCGTTTCTACCACCGCCGGGGCGCGTCGTCAACGCCGGAACACAAGATCAGCGTTGAACGGCGTCTCCGGACCGCGGTCCGGGCGGCGTCTGCCCTCCCGTCGCCGGGGCGGGCCCGTTACCGCCCACGAACGACTCGACCGCAGCGCGAACACCGGCAAAGGCAGCCATACCCCGTCCTCCCAGGACGAGGCGCGCGGCGGACATGAGGCCGTCCACGCGACCGCCCACGCGATCAAGAAACGCTTTCGACTGCTCCGCGAGATCGGCCGCCGCAGTGACGACTCGAGTCGCCTCATCGCTCACGCGCTCGAGTTTTCCGAGCGCCGGGCGGATGTCGTTCTCAACCGTATCCGCGAGATCCTGCACCCGCCGGGCGAGCCGGACGCCGGCGATCAGCAGCGCGATCTGCACGATCGCCATGATGGCGGTGGCCCCCGCGATCACGGCCAGCAGCGTCAACTGCAGCGACTGTGGGTCCGCGAGCATCCGTCAGCTCTGCTCGTCTTCCACGTCCGGGCCGCCCGAGACCCGGGCGTAGGCAGCCTTGCCGCGATCGATGGCCTCGGTCAGGTGCTCCCGCTGCTCGCGCACGAACTCACGGCCGCGCTGCGCGGCGTCGACCGCCATGGTGCGTCCCTTCTCCGCAGCATTCACCGCGAGATCGCGCCCCTCACGGGCCCGGTCGTTCAGCATACGCCGGGTCTCCTCGCCGGTCGCCGGCGCACAGAGCAGCGCGACCGCCGCGCCGGTTACCGCACCCATGACGAAAGCCACGAGGACCATCGCCGCATTACCATCAGAATCTCTGCTCATCCCGTCTTTCCTCCTGTTTGATCTTCTCATATTCTTCTCGGACGCAGGCGCCGTTTCAAACACTGCCGACCCCCAGTTCGAGGTTCCGCAGGCCACGTACGCGGTCGCGCAGTTCGGCCGCCCGCTCGAATTCCAGATTGGCCGCCGCCGCGCGCATTTCGGCCTCCAGGTCGGCAATCCGCCGTTCGAGATCGGCCGCCGAGGCGAAGGTCTCGGTCGGAACGTCGATAGCCGGCGGGGACAGATAGTCACGCTCGTAGACGCTCGACAGCACACCGTCGATTTCCTTCCTGATCGATGCGGGCGTGATCCCGTGCGTCCGGTTGTACTCCTCCTGGCGCTCGCGCCGGCGCGCCATCTCGCCGAGGGCCTCGCGCATCGATTCCGTTACCGCGTCGGCGTACATGATCACCTGGCCGTTGACATTGCGCGCGGCACGGCCCGCGGTCTGGATGAGAGATCCGGCGGAACGGAGAAACCCCTCCTTGTCGGCGTCGAGAATCGCGACCAGCGAAACCTCCGGCAGGTCGAGCCCCTCGCGCAGCAGGTTGATGCCGACGAGGACATCGAAGGCGCCGCGGCGCAGATCGCGCAGGATCTCCACCCGTTCGAGCGTGTCGATGTCGGAGTGCAGGTAGCGGACCCGCACTCCCAGCTCCTGATAGAACTGCGTCAGGTCCTCCGCCATCCGCTTCGTCAGCGTCGTCACGAGCACCCGCTCACGCCGCGCTGAGCGCTCCCGGATCTCGTGCAGGAGATTGTCGACCTGACCCTTCACGGGCCGGACGTCAACCGCCGGATCGATGAGGCCGGTCGGCCGGATGATCTGCTCCACGACGACGCCGCCGCTCTGCTCCAGCTCGTACGGACCCGGCGTCGCCGAAACGAAGATCACCTGGCTGACGCGCGCCTTCCATTCGTCGAAGCTGAGCGGACGGTTGTCGATCGCCGACGGTAGACGGAATCCATACTCGACCAGCGTCTCCTTCCGCGCGCGGTCGCCGTGGTACATGCCGCGCACCTGGGGGAGGGTCTGGTGGCTCTCGTCGATGATCGTCAGCGCGTCCTCCGGCAGGTAATCAAGCAGCGTCGGCGGAGGCTGGCCCGCGGCGCGGCCCGACAGGTGACGGGAGTAGTTCTCGATGCCGTGGCAGTAGCCGATCTCCTTCATCATCTCCAGATCGAACATCGTCCGCTCGTGCAGCCGCTGCGCCTCCTGCAGCTTCCCCGCCCGCTCCAGCCAGTTGCGGTGCTCGGCCAGTTCCGCCTTGATTCCGTCGATGGCGTCGAGCGTGTGCTCGCGGGGCATCACGAAGTGCGACTTCGGGTAGACGGCGATGCGGTCGTGACGCTGCTGCGCGCGACCGGTGAGGGGATCGAAGCTGATCAGTTCGTCCACCTCGTCTCCGAACAACTCGATCCGGACCCCCTGATCGTCGTACGACGGGTACACCTCGATGATGTCGCCCCGAACCCGGAAGACGCCCCGGCCAAACTCATGGTCGTTCCGTTCGTACTGGATCTCGACCAGCTTTCGGAGAATCGCGTCGCGATCGACGGTCTGGCCCCGCTCCAGGGGCAGCAGCATGCCGTAGTACGCCTCGGGAGATCCCAGACCGTAGATGCATGACACGCTCGCCACGATCAGCACGTCGCGCCGTTCGAAGAGCGACCGCGTGGCCGACAGCCGCATCCGATCTATCTCGTCATTGATGGTCGCTTCCTTCTCGATGTAGGTCCCCGTCGCCGGGACGTACGCCTCGGGCTGGTAGTAGTCGTAGTAGCTGACGAAGTACTCGACCGCATTGTCGGGAAAGAACCGCTTGAACTCCTGGTAGAGCTGGGCGGCCAGCGTCTTGTTGTGGACCATCACCAGCGTCGGGCGGTTCACCGTCGCCACGACGTGCGCCATCGTGAAGGTCTTACCCGAACCGGTGACACCGAGGAGCACCTGGTGCGGATCTCCCCGGTCGAGCCCATCGGTCAGTTCGGCGATGGCCCGTTCCTGATCGCCCCGGAGCTCGAAGTCGGTGACCAGCGCGAAGCGATCGTAGGTGGAAGGCATGCGAGCGATCAGCGCCCGTCGTCGCGGTCCGGCGCGGCTTCGCCCTCGGCCTCCGCCTCGCTCCACGGAGCGAAGTAGCCTTCGCGCACCCGGATTCGCGCATCGCGCAGCTCGTCGCGGCGATCCGGATCCCGCAGGCGTACCTCCAGCTCCCGCCAGGTGCCGTCACGGCGCCCATTGGCCGAGACGAAACCGAGCGAGTAGCGCCCGTCGAGTTCCTCGGCAATCCGGGCGTAGATTTCGTCAAGTTCGTCGACGGTGTTCGGGAAGTACGAATAGCCGCCCGTGAGCTCCGTCAACTGGTTCAGCAGCACCCGCTGGCGTAACCGTTGGCGCGACCTGAGCGACTCCTGGAATCCGACCGCGTACACGGTGACGTCGGACGCGCGCAGCAGGTCGCGCGCTTCCCGGATCGTCAACCGGCTCCGGGTATCCTCGCCGTCCGTGTAGAGCACCAGCACCTTTCGTCCATCCTGCTCGAAGGCCCCGTCCAGATAGACGCCGAGCGCGTCGTAGAGCGCGGTGTAGCCCCCGGGGCGCCGGCCCCGAATCCGCTCGATGAGCCGGCCGAAATCCGCCTGGCCGTACCGGCCGACGCGCACTTCGGTGTCGAAATCAACCACCGTCATGTCGGCGGCATAGGTGAGCGTGTTGAGGAAACGGATGGCGGCGGTCTTCTGGAACCGTTCGCTCCGTCCCATGCTCTCGCTCATGTCGAACAGCAGACCGAGGTGAAGAGGGATCAGTTCCGCGTCGCTCTCCAGGCCGACCGAGAAATAGCTGATCTCCTGGGGCTGGCCATCCTCCAGCACGTCGAAGTCGTCGACCGTGAGGTCGGTTATCAGGTTGCCGTCGTCGTCGGTGATCGTCACGCCGACGTGGACCAGGTCGATGCCGCTCGTGAAGGTGGGACGCTGGGCCGCCGCCCCGGTTGCGCTAAACACGATGGCCAGGGCCGCGATCCAGCCGGTGGCGGGCAGGAAACCCGGCTGGGCGCCCCGGCGGACTCGCGTCATCGTGCGCTGATGATACCGCAGCGACGACGGGCCGGCGCAGCGTCACGCGCCGGTCCGTATCGACCACGCTTATAATCCTCTTGTCGTCATGAAGCAGGCGAAGGTGGAGCTTGCGGAGAAAGCCGAGCCCTCCCTTCGAACGCTCGTCGAGCGGTACCAACACCATTTCGACGATGCCGGCCGCGTCCTGATCCTTCTGCATCACGATCCCGACCCGGACGCCCTGGCGAGCGGTCTCGCCATGCGCGCGCTGCTTCACCGGAACAAGACCACGGCCATACTGGGCGCGTTCCACGGCGTCACGCGCCCCGAGAACCTGCGCATGGCGGAGCTGCTCGACATCGAAGTGGAACCGCTGACGGCGGAGTCTCTCGGGTCGTACGACCGCATCGTGACGGTCGACGTGCAGCCCAGCTACTTCGGCGGTTTACTCGACAGTGCCGACCTGGTGGTGGATCACCATCCCCAGCGGCCCGGCTACAAGGCCCGCTTCCGGGACATCCGGCCCGACTACGGCTCGACCGCCACGATTCTGACGGAGCACCTGCGGGCGGTGGATGTCAACATCTCCGAGCGCATCGCGACGGCGATGCTCTATGCGATCAAGTCGGACACGCTCTTTCTGTCGCGGCAAACCAACCAAAGCGATCTCCAGGCGTTCACATACCTCTACCCGCTTGCCGACACCGCGCTGGTCCGGAAGATGGAAGGCTCCATCACCCTCGAGCGGCTGCGCTACGTCGCCCGCGCGGCGCAATCCGGCGAAGTGCACGATCAGGTGTTCGCCGCACACCTCGGGGAACTGCCGCGCGAGGACCTGGTGCCCTTCGTCGCCGACTACCTGTTGCAGATCGACGAGGTGCAGTGGTCGGTAGTCTCCGGGGTCCTGAACGGGAATCTGATCGTGTCGGTCCGCAACCTGGGCTACTCGCGTAACGCCGGCCGGTTCGTCACCAGGCTCTTCAATACGATCGGCAGCGCCGGGGGGCACCGCTCGATGGCAAAGGCGGTCATGCCGCTTGCAGATTTCGAGACGACCTTCGGGGCCGCCGGTGAGGAGGCGATCGCCTCACGGCTCGGAAGTCTCGCACGGGAGTTCCTTTCCGAGCCGCGTCGCGGTGGCGGCGCCGACCGCCGTTCCTAGCACTACGGTGCGCCGGCCTCCGGTGCGCCGGCCTCCAGGCCGGCATTCAACCGCGCCAGCTAGTCGTCGGGGAACAAGCTGGCCGGGCCGGCGGATCCGGGCGGCGTCGGGTCGATCACGGGCGTCCCGCCATGACCCGCCAGGCGTTCCGACAGCGACGGCTCCGTTGCGGCCGAGCGCTCGCCCTGCGGCGTTTCGATCAGTTCGCCGCTGGCTCCCACCACCGCATCGACGAACTGCGAGCCCCCGTCCTCGTAGCCCCGGTTGAGCAGCTCGGCGAGCGCAACGCGCCGGTCGGAGCGCTCGTCGTAGCAGCCGTCGAAATCAAAAGGGCCGATCGGATTGTGGGAGGGCCGCACCTCGAACACCGCCGAGAAGCGATCACGCCGGCTCGCGATGGCGTCCTGCAGCGCGGCGGTCTCCAGGCCGACCAGGTACTGTCCCGCCCGGCCCCGCATGTCGCGGCGATCGGCATCCAGCGCGTGCGGGCCGGCGGCGGCGGGAACGGCGGAAACAACGATCACCTGCGTCGCTCCGGCCCGCGCCACGTCGTCGAGCAGGCGCGCGGTCCCCTCGAACCGGTCGCACAGCCGATGCGTCTCGCCCCGCCAGGCGCTCTCCGCCGCGAACGCCACAAGATGCGGGTCGGTCACCACCGGAACGCTCAGCGCACCCACCAGCGCGTCCATCAGATGGCGGCCCGCATCGCCGCTCGCGTCGATCGCTTCCAGCGGCCGGTCAGGGTCGTCCGCGGCGCCCTGAAAGAAGGCCGCGCGGTACGGTTCGCCCAGCAGGCCGAACGCGATGTCCCGCCGGGCGTCGACATCGTGCACAAGCACGAGCAGCTCGCGGAAACCGGGATGCCCCAGGTTGTCGGACAACAACTCGGCGTAGCGCTTTCCCAGGTCGTCCCGCCCGGGCGGAGCGACGGACGCGGCTCCACGCATCAATTCCCAGAGCCCGCCGATGAACCAGTCGGCCGGCGCCTGCCGGTCTAGCGGCGTGCCGACCAGCCGCCACCAAAGGCCGCCCCGGGCACGGCGGCGCCGATGCGATCGGGTCTTGGTCTGGAATGCGTCAATCAGCAGAAACGCCAGAAGCGTCGCGACGGCCGCTACCACGAGCCGCGAGATGTAGCCGGAGAGGCCGGACGGATCGAACTGCGCCGCAAGCAGTCGGCCGTACGCGGCGGCCACCGCCGCCCCCGCGTCGATCCCCAGAAGCCCGAGGAAGTAGCTCGCGGGATAGACGACCGCCGCTCCGGCCAACGCCAGCAGCGGGACTGCCAGGGCGGCGAGAATGGCGGCGAGAATCCACGTGGCGATCCGGAGCGAGCGGCGCCACCGATACAGCTTGCGGACGCCGCGCCCCCGCCATCGGCCGCCGTCCTCCCAGAGCCGCGCGCCGCCGTCCACCGCTGCGAACAGCGCACCGACCGCCCCGATGCCGCGCCCGGCAATCAAGTCGATCTTCACGCCCGCCTCCGAAAGGGCGCGGAGCACGCCGGCGTGGTACGCGCCGGCGGTGCCGGTGCCCGTCAACACGAGCGCGGTTCGCAACTGCGGTATGTAGCGATGCGACGACTCGGCAACTGGCACGGCCGGACGTTACACCTCGTGGAGGGTGGTCAACCTGATCAATTCGAAGTCACGAACG
Source organism: Acidobacteriota bacterium (assembly GCA_009838525.1). NCBI lineage: Bacteria > Pseudomonadati > Acidobacteriota > Acidobacteriota bacterium. The sequence goes on along the minus strand of VXRJ01000035.1, from coordinate 146,587 downwards.
CCCGCCGGGGTGGTCACCTGAATCTCGTCCCCTTCTTCCCTACCGACGATCGCCCGGCCGATCGGCGACGCGGTGGAGACCCACCCCTTGGACGGGTCGGCATCCTCCGGCATCACCAGCTCGTAGCTGACCGTCTCCCCATCGACGCCGCGCAACTCCACCCGGGAACCTAAACCGGCCCGGTCATGCGGGAGGCTGTCGAGGTTCATGAGCGACAGTTCCGACACGCGGGCCCGCAGCATGCCGATACGCGCTTCCACCAGGCGCTGCCGTTCCTTGGCGGCATGGTACTCGGCGTTCTCGCGCAGATCACCCAGCTCCCGCGCACGCTGGATCTCTTTCGGGAGTTCGTGCTTCAGCTCGCGATCGAGCGTGGCGATTTCGTCTTCGAACCGTTTGATGAGCCGTGCCTTCATGCGGGCGATGGACCGGGATCCAGAGGCGATTCACAGCGTAGCACAGTTTGTGGAGGGTTTCGCCACGGGTGCTACACTGACCGCGCCTGCCTTGGAGACAATCAGCAGCCGGCAGAACCCACTCGTCATCCGTTTCCGCGAGGTGACCCGTGCCCGCCGCCGCGCTCGGACCCATCTGCTGCTGGACGGCGTCCGTCTCGTGACCGACGCGCTTCGGGCGATGGTGGAGATCGAGGCCGCGATCGTGGCGCAGGCCGCCTTTCGCCAGTCGGACCCCGCGGTGGCGGCGCTGGTCCGGGCATGCCAGGCCGCCGGGGTCGCCTTGGTTGCCGGCAGCGAACGGGTGATGTCCGCCGTAAGCCGTGCCGCCTCGCCGTCACGAGCGGTCGCCCTGGCAACACACTGCCCCATCGCCGTGGACGACCTGTTACGGCGCACGGTCCTCGCGAGAGGGTGCGTGCTGGCGCCGGCGGGAGTGCAGGACCCCGGCAATCTCGGGGCTATCGTCCGGGCGGCGGACGCGGCGGGGGCGAGCGGCGTCATCGTCTCGGCGGAGAGCGCGGATCCGTTCGGGGACAAGGCGCTGCGGGGCGCGATGGGCAGCACCTTTCGGATTCCCGTGGCGGACGTCGGGCGGGCCGACGACCTTGCCGCGCACGCCGCGGCGGCAGGGTGCCGCGTCGTCGCCGCGACGCCGCGCGGCGGCGAGTCCCTCTACGCGGTGGATCTGCGGCCGCCGACCGTCGTCATGATCGGCGGCGAGGGAGGTGGGATCGATCCGGGGGTGACGGACGCCGCCGACGTGATTCTCTCCATCCCGATGGCGGATGGCGTCGATTCACTCAATGCGGCGGTTGCCGCGGCTCTCGTCGCGTACGAGGCGCGCCGGCAGCGCACCGCGGCGGACCGGCCGGCGCCGGCCGGGATGGCGCACCCATGAAGCCGGCCGGCCTGTTCGATCTCGACGACCCGGACCACGGGAGCGCGGCAAGGGCGCCGCTCGCCGAACGAATGCGGCCGCGGACGTTCGACGAGATCGAAGGACAGCCCGAACTGCTCGCCCCGGGGCAGCCCCTGCGAGAGGCAATCGCACAGGACGCACTCCAGTCCATCATCTTCTGGGGACCGCCCGGCACCGGGAAGACGACGATAGCGCGTCTGATCGCCGGCGCGACCGAGGCCCACTTCATCGCGTTCAGCGCGGTTCTTTCGGGCATCAAGGACATCAAGGGAGTCATGGCGGAAGCCGAGGATGCGCGCCGCCGGCTGGGACGCAGGACCATTCTGTTCGTCGACGAGATCCACCGCTTCAACAAGGCGCAGCAGGACGCCTTCCTGCCGCGCGTCGAGGCCGGCGACATCACGCTGATCGGTGCGACGACCGAGAACCCCTCGTTCGAGGTGAACGCGGCCCTGCTCTCGCGATCCAGGGTATTCGTCCTGCAGCCGCTCGCGCCGGAGGCGACGACGTCAATCCTCCGGCGCGCTCTCGACGACCCGGAGCGCGGACTGGGCGGAACCGGCGTTGCGGCGGACGACGAGGCTCTGGCCGCGATCGCGCGGCATGCGAACGGCGACGCCCGGGTCGGGCTGAACCTGCTTGAGCTGGCGGTGACGCTCGCCGCGGGGCCGGACGGCGGAGGCCGGATCGACAGCACGCTCCTCGCCAAGGCCCTGCAGAAACGCTCGCTCCTCTACGACAAGTCGGGCGAGGAACATTTCAACCTGATCTCGGCCCTCCACAAGTCACTCCGGAACAGCGACCCGGACGCGGGGGTTTACTGGCTCGCGCGAATGCTCGAGGCCGGCGAGGATCCCCTCTACATCGCGCGGCGCCTCATCCGCTTCGCATCGGAAGACGTCGGCAACGCCGATCCTGCGGCTCTGACGCTTGCGGTGGCGGCCAAGGACGCCGCCCACTTCATCGGCATGCCGGAGGGAAACACGGCGCTGGCCCAGGCCGTCACGTACCTCGCGACCGCGCCGAAGAGCAATGCCGTGTATGCCGCCTACAACCAGGCGGCGGCGGATGCGCAGAAGGACGTCGCGGAGCCGGTGCCCCTCCATCTCCGGAATGCCCCGACCCGACTGATGCGGGAGCTCGACTACGGAAAGGGCTACCGGTACGCTCACGACGACCCCGACGCCGTCACCGGCATGGACTGTCTTCCCTCTGTGCTCTCCGGCCGACGCTACTACCGTCCCGCGAGCCGCGGCTTCGAGAAGGAACTTGCACGCCGGCTGGACGCCTGGATCCGGTTGAAGGCGAAGAAGCGCCGCCCGGACGAGGAAAGCGAGAGCTGATGCCCAGTGTCGTCTACTACGTCGGCCGCGGCCTTCAGCTCCTCGGGATGTGGTTGCTGCTCGTCTCGATCGTCACCGCCGGACCGCTCGGACCCAGTCCGAGAATCTTCGGCGCCGGCGTCGCCGTCTTCGTCCTCGGCTGGCTGCTCGTGCGCCGCCGATAGCCTGCTAGAAGGGCAAGCGGCGTCCCGCGTCGGCCAGCCGCTGCCTGCGGGCGCGCGCGTCCGGCATGACGCTCGTGAGGTGCTTCCAGAAGGCGTCCGAGTGATTCCTGACGGCCAGGTGCGCCAGTTCGTGCGCGACTACATAGTCGAACAGCCCCGGCTCCAGCATCACGTTTCGCCAGTTGAGGCGCAGCGTGCCGTCCCGGTCGCAACTCCCCCACCGCCGCCGCTGATCCCGAATGAGCACCCGCGGTTTCGTCGCCACGTCGAATCGGGGGTACCACCGTTCGACGCTGTCGTTCAGCCGCCGGTCCGCCTCGCGCCGGTACCAGGCAACGAAGGCGTGGCGGATCCGGTCGGCGCGATCGTCAGCCGGCAGACCAGGCGGCAGGACCACGCGGAACCGCTTCATCTCGAAATGCACCTGCGGCGTGCGGATCTCCCGGTCGGTTTCGATTGCCAGCGGAATGCCGCGGCCCAGGAAGGGCAGCCTCTCGCCGGAAACGAATCGCGTCGAATCCGACCCGGCCGCCGTCGCGGCAACCCGCTTCGGGATCGAGGCCGCGCCTAGGAGATCGAACGGTAGCGGCGGCTGCAGCATCGGGCTCACTCCTGTCCCCCGATCATCGTCCGTTGTATCGGACGATCGACGCCCAGGCTGCACCTAGATTCCGGCTTCGCTCTAGTCCGGGAGCGCGAGGGCGACGTATTCCGAGGGCATGTCTTCCCAGCCGAGCGTAACCACGATGTACTGGCGGCCGTCCACCATGTACGTCATCGGCGCGGCGGTCGTGCCGCCCGGCAACGTCTTCTCCCAGACCACGTCGCCGGTCGCCTTGTCGTAGGCGCGGAACATCTTCCCGCCGGCCCCGCCGTACACGTTGTTCAGCACGACGACGCCGGCGTTGCCGCCTTCGCCCAGAAAGACGAGCGACTTCGTGACAAGCGGCGACACGCGTCCCGGCTGGCCCAGCTTCGGCAGATCGAGGTCGCGCAGGGCGGGATGGTCGCGCGGGCCGTCGCCGTTGGCGACCGACCAGAGGATCTCGCCCCGGTTCAGGTCGATGGCGACGAGGCGGCCATAGGGCGGCTTGAAGAGGGGAAGCTCGTTCGGTCCCTGCAGCGTAGCCAGCGTCTCCACGACCAGGCGCATGTCCGAGCGGGGATGCTCGGACTCGACGATGCCGATCACCGATTCGCTGTGGACGGAAGGAACGTACAGGATGCCGGTTTCCGGATCGACCGCCGCGCCGCCCCAGTCGGCGCCGCCCACGACTCCGGGCATCTGGAGCGTGCCCTTGGTGCCCCCGGGCTCGCGATCCACCAACGAGGGCGGCGTGAACAGCGGGCCCGTGACGTACTGCTCGAACACCTCCAGCGCGTCGCGGCGCAACTCCGGCGTGAAATCGATCAGGTCGTCGATTGCCGTCCCCTGCTGATCGAAGGGCGGCGGCTTCGTCGGGAAGGGTTGCGTCTCCGCGTACCACTCGCCCGGCACGTTGCCCGCCGCGACCGGCCGTTCCTCGATCGGCCAGATCGGATCCCCAGTCGCCCGGTCGAAGACGTAGGTGAACGCCTGCTTGCTCACCGCGGCGAGCGCGCGCACGGGCTCGGCGCGGCCCGGCAGCCGGATGTCGACGACGTTCGGCGCGGCCGCGAAGTCATAGTCCCAGATGCCGTGGTGCACGGCCTGGAAGTACCAGACCAGCTCGCCGGTCCGCGCATCCAGGCAAACGATGCTCTCGGCAAAGAGGTTGTCCCCCGGCCGGTACCCGCCGTAGTAGTCGTTGGTGGGGGTCGACAGCGGCAGATAAACGTAGCCCAGTTCCTCGTCGGCGCTCGGCCACGCCCACATGTTGGTATTGCCGGTGTATTCCCAGGACGCCCGGTCCTCGTTGATGGCCGTGAGCCACGTCTCGTTGCCCGGCTCCCCTTCCTGCGGGACGGTATGAAAGATCCAGACCTGCCGGCCGGTCCGCACGTCGAAGCCGCGGACGTCGCCGGGCGGCATTTCCTTGAGCGCCGGCATCGACGCGTTCGTCACGTCGGTCATGAACGAGCCGATGACGACGATATCGCCGACAACGAGCGGCGCCGAGCCCCAGCCGAACGTCTCCACGGGGCGGCGGAATCCTTCCCGGAGGTCGACTTCCCCGCCGTCGCCGAAGTCGGGATAGCGCTCGCCGGTGCTTGCGTTCAAGGCCACCAGCGACGAGCCGACCACGGCCAGGACGCGGGCGTCGTCGCTCTGCGGATCGTCCCAGTAGGCCACTCCCCGCGTCTGGCGAACCCGCGTGAACGGCTCGCCGTCGCGCCCCGGCGGGAGATCGTGCCAGAGCAACTCGCCGGTCGTGGCGTCGAGGGCGGCGACGGTGCCGAGGCCGGTGCTGATGTAGAGGCGGCCGTCCGCCATCAACGGCGTGTTCTGCGATGCGATCGGCGGCGTGAAGTCGGCGTCCGGCCGGATCGCCTCCGGGACCACCGACTGTCGCCAGACGATTTCCAGGTCGCCGACGGTGTCGGCATTGATCTGATCGAGCGGCGAGTACTTGCTGCTGGCGGCGTCCGAACCGTACGACCGCCATTCGACATCCTGGGCCGCGGCCGGCGCCGGGACCAGTCCGCAGAACATCACGACGGCGGCTAGGGCCGCCCGCCCCCTCCAGATCGGCATCGTCATCCTCCGAGTCCTACCGCTCCGCCGCGATCTCATCGTAGAAGCCGGGGATGCTGCGGCGCATGAACAGTCCGTTCTCCGCCTGGGTCCAACTCAGCTCCGGCGTGACGATCCGCGCCTCCGCGTCCTCCTTGCGCAGGCCTCCCTCAATCAGCGTGTGCATGCGCTCGCGCACCGCGACGAACTGATCCCGGAACGCCTGGACGTCAGCGCGCGTCATCACGCCGCCGCCGTCCTTGACCTCCGTGATGCTCAACGTCTCCGGTTCCTGTCCGATCACGACCATCGTCGCGATCGCCGCGCCGGCGAACACGCCGATCAACGCCAGCCGAAGCACCGCCGCGTTCGTCATGTCACGCATCTCGCCCTCCCCGAGGTGGCGCCATTCGCCACCGGATTATACGACCGGCCAAGGCCACTCGGCGTACTCCCGGAGCGGTGTATACAATGCGGCCAGCGAACAATGAACGGGACCGCATCGACACGGCTGGCCGCGGCGGTCGTCGCGATCGTGGCCTGCGCCGCCGGCGACGGCGTCGTCGCGCAGGCCGACGACTGGCCCGAGTTTCGAGGACCGACGGGACAGGGACATGCACCCGACGCCTCGGTCCCACTCGAATGGAGCGAGACACGCAACGTCACCTGGAAGACGCCGATTCCAGGCCTCGGCTGGTCGTCCCCGGTCATTGCCGACGGGCGTCTCTGGATGACGACCGCCGTCGTCGATCCGGATGAAGGCAGCTCGCTGCGGCTGCTCGCCTACGATGTCGCGACCGGCTCGAACACGCTCGACGTGGCGGTGTTCGACAGCAGCGAGGTAAGTCCGCTCAATCCGAAGAACAGCCTCGCCTCGCCGACGCCGGTCCTGGACCCGGACGGCGAGCGGGTGTACGTCCACTTCGGGGCGACGGGCACGGCCGCCGTCAGCACGGACGGCGAGGTGCTCTGGCGAACGCACTTTCCGCACATCACCCAGCACGGCAACGGCGGATCGCCGATCCTCCATGACGGCCGGCTCATCGTGAGCATCGACGGCTACGACACGGCCTACCTCGTCGCGGTCGATGCGCGCACGGGGGAGGAAAGCTGGCGATCGATGCGGCCGGATCCGGTGTCGCAGGCCTACTCGACGCCCCTCGCCATCGAGGTCGGGGACCGCGAGCAGATCGTCAACGTCAGCGCGTTCCGCACGACGGGCCACGACCCCGCTACGGGAGACGAGATCTGGAGCGTCGGCTACCCGAACGGCTTCTCGAACGTTCCCCGTCCCGTCTACGGCCATGGGCTTGTCTACTTGTCGACCGGCTTCCAGACACCAACGCTGATGGCCGTCCGCGCGGACGGCACCGGCGACGTCACACGCTCGCACGTCGCCTGGCGGCTGCGCCGCGGCGCGCCGCTTACTCCGTCGCCGATTCTCGTCGGCGACGAGCTGTACATCGTCACCGACTTCGGCATCGGGACCTGCGTCGACGCGCTGACCGGGGAGATTCACTGGCAGCAGCGGCTCGGCGGCAACCACTCCGCCTCACCGATCTTCGCCAGCGGGCGCATCTACTTCCAGAACGAGGAAGGCGTAACGATCGTCATCGAGCCCGGAACGGAGTACCGCGAGCTCGCCCGGAACCGGCTCGATGGATCGACGCTCGCTTCGATGGCGGTCTCGGACGGCGCGGCGTTCATACGCACCGACACCCATCTCTACCGCATCGAAGAGCAGCAGCCGTGACCAAGTCGTCGCCCGACGCGAACCCGCCCCCCGCCCCCTCCGGCGCCGGTCGATCCAACGACCGCCCTCAGGAGCACTTTCGGCGCTGCGCCGGAAGGCCGCTTTCCGGAGCGTTACGACTGGGACACCCGGGCGGCTACTCCTCCGGCAGGCGGTAGGCGATCAACTCGCCCGGGACCCCGGCGCCGCCAATCGCCGTAACGATGTACTGCCGGCCGTCGTGCAGGTAGGTCATCGGCGACCCGGTAACTCCCGCCGGCATGTAAACGGCGCCCACCTCTTCGCCCGACATCTTGTCGTAGGCGCGCAGCATCGCTCCCACTTCGCCGGACGGCGTGGTGAACGTACCCGCCTCCCCCGCAATAACCAACGTCGGAGTGTTCAGCGTCCCGACCCGCCCAATGCGTCCGGTGCGGGGGACGTCGACGCCTTCGAGCAGCCGGTGGTTGCGGATGTTGTCCGGCGTCTCGCCGTGCGGGACCTGCCAGACGATCTCTCCCTCCTTGAGGTCGATGGCGGTGATGCGGCCCCAGGGCGGCTTGACGATCGGGATTCCCTCAATGGCCAGCGACGCTTCCCGGGCGGAAATCCCCTCTCCGCGCCCGCGGATGAAGTTCATGTCCGATAGCTCCGGATCGTTGATCAGACCGAGCGATACCACCTGGGTGAACGTGTACAGGTAGATGATGCCGGTCTCGGGGTCGAGCGAGCCGCCCGGCCAGTTGGTTCCGCCCGCCTGCGACGGCAGCATCAGGGTGCCGTAAACCCCGTCCGCCTCCGAGACGGTCGGCGGCGTGAAGATGGGCCCCATCAGGTGCCGCGACGCGATCTCTTCGGCCCGCCGCCGCAGCTCGGGCGTCAAGTCGATCAGGTCGTCGAGGTCGACCCCCTGCCGGTCATACGCGGGCGGCTTCGTCACGTAGGGCTGGGTCAGCGCCAGCAGCTCGCCCGGCACGTTCGACGGTTCCACCTCGCGCTCCTCGATCGGCCAGATCGGCTCCCCGGTCACGCGATCGAAGACGTACAGCCACGCCTGCTTGCTCGGTTGCGCCACGATCTTGCGAAGCTCGCCGTCGATCATCACGTCGGCCAGGATCGGCGCGCACGGCAGGTCCCAGTCCCATACGTCGTGATGAATGAACTGGAAGTGCCACAGGCGCTCGCCGGTGTCGATGTCGACCGCCACCAGGCTGTCCGAATAGAGGTTGTCGCCGTGCCGGTGGCCACCGTAATAGTCGTTGGTCGGCATCTCCGTCGGCAGGTAGACGATGCCTTCTTCCAGATCGGCGCTGATCTGCCCCCAGACCCCCGTGTTGCCGGTGTAGCGCCACGAGTCGTTCAGCCACGTGTCGTTGCCGAACTCGTCCGCCCCCGGGATGGTGTGGAAGATCCACTTGCGCGTGCCGGTATCCGCGTCGAAACCGCGGATGTACCCCTTCGTGTTGCGCATGGAGCGGGGCCGGCCGCCGGGTACGTGCGCCGCGCCGACGACGATGGTGTCGCCGGCCACGAGCGGCGTCGCATGCAGGCCGATCTCGCCCGAGAGCGGATCGATCTCCTGATCCATGTTCTGTATCAGGTCGACTATGCCGTCCTCGCCGAAACTCGCGATGCGCTCGCCGGTCCTGGCGTTGAGTCCGACGAGCCGGTAGCCGGGAGTCACATAGAAGATCTCCCCATCGCCGCCGTCGTCCCGATAGGCGAGGCCGCGTCCCGATCGCCGCCGGGGCGCCACCTCCGCCCGCTCGCCCTCGTCGAGGCGGTACATCCAGAGCAGCTCGCCCGTGCCGGCGTCCACCGCGATCACGGCGCGGCGCAGGCCGGCGGTGGAGTACAGCACCCCGTCCACCATCAGCGGCGTCGCCTGGAAGTTGAACTCCGGCTCCGGCCCGAAGTTGGCGGTGTTGACCCGCCAGGCGATCTCCAGCTCGTTGAAGTTGCCGCCCGTTATCTGGTCCAGCGGGGCGTATCGCGTGTTGGCGATGTCCCCGCCGTAGCTCCGCCACTCGCCGTTGTCGGTCTGCGCCGCCGCCGTGGATGGCGCCGCCGCCAGCAGCCCGCCGGCCACGACACCCGCCGCAACTTGCATCGCCCGTGTTGGCACGCTCCCCTCCCTCAAGTTTGTGGCCGCGCGTCGATGCGGCTCGTTGCGCCTGCGGACGCGCGCCCTTACGGGCGCGTTGGAGGTCTCGCTGACGCGATACTTCTACGGCGCAAGTTCCTATTCCGTTTCCGGCAGCCGGTAGGCGATCAGCTCGCCCACGTGACCGCCGTTGCCGATCGCGGTGACGATGTACTGCTGTCCCTCATGCAGATAGGTCATCGGCGCGCCCGAGACGGCCGCCGGCATGTAGACGGCGCCCAGTTCCTCTCCGGTCGCCTTGTCGTACGCGCGGAGCATGGCTCCCACGTCGCCCGTCTCCGTGGTGTACGAGACGGGATCGCCCGCGATCACCAATGTCGGCGTGATCAGGGTTCCGACGCGGCCGATCCAGCCCAGGCGGCCCAGGGCCCGCCCGGCGATAGCGGCATGGTTCCGCACCGCGTCCGGCGGCTCGCCATGTGGAATCTGCCAGACGTGTTCGCCGGTCGCCAGGTCTATCGCCGTGATGCGCCCCCACGGCGGTTGAATCAGGGGCAGGCCATCAATGGTGAGCGAACGCAGGCGGGCCGACACGCCGGGCGGATTCCCCCGGATGTAGTTCATGTCGGAACGCTCCGGGTCGTTCACGAGGCCGAGCGAGGTGACCTGCGTGAACGAGTACTGGTAGAAGATGCCGGTTTCCGGGTCGACCGACCCGCCCGGCCAGTTGGTCCCCCCGCCCGCCGACGGCAGCATCAGCGTACCGTAGGGGCTCGCCGGGTCAGCGACCACCGGCGGCGTGAAGATCGGACCCATCCGGAAGTTCGCCACCCGCTCCACCGCCTCGGCCCGCAGCTCCGGCGTGAAGTCGATCAGATCGTCGATGCTCACCCCCTGCCGGTCGTACGGCAGCGGCCTCGTCGGGAAGAGCTGGGTCGGGGAAAGGAGCTCTCCGGGCACGTCGGAGGCCGGCATCTCGCGCTCCTCGACCGGCCAGATGGGCTCGCCCGTCTCGCGGTCGAGCACATACAGCCATGCCTGCTTGCTCGGCTGCGCGATCAGCTTCCGCTCGACACCGTTCATCGTCACGTCGACGAGGACCGGCGCGCAGGGAAAGTCCCAGTCCCAGACGTCGTGCTTGATCACCTGGTAGTGCCAGAGGCGGTCGCCGGTTTCGATATCGACCGCGACGATGCTGTCCGAGAACAGATTGTCGCCATGGCGGTGACCGCCGTAGTAGTCGTTGGTCGGCATCTCGGTCGGCAGATAGACGATGCCGAGTTCCAGGTCGGCGCCAATCTGCCCCCAGACCCCGGTGTTGCCGGTGTAACGCCACGAATCGTTCAGCCACGTGTCGTTACCGAACTCGTCGGCGCCCGGAATCGTGTGGAAGATCCACTTCCGGGTTCCCGAGTCGGCATCGAAGCCGCGGATATAGCCCTTCGTGTTCCGCATCGAACGGGGTGCGCTTCCGGGAACGTGCGCGGCGCCGACGACGATGGTGTCACCCGCCACCAGCGGCGTCGCGTGCAGGCCGATCTCACCCGAGAGGGGATCGATTTCCTGGTCCATGTTCTGCATCAGGTCCACGATGCCATCCTCGCCGAAGCCGGGCAGGCGCTCGCCGGTCCGGGCGTTCAGGCCGACCAGCCGGTAGCCGGGCGTCACATAGAAGATCTGGCCATCGCCTCCGTCGTCGCGGTAGGCAAGGCCGCGGCCGGACCGGCGGCGCGGCGCCACTTCCGCCCGCTCCCCCTCGTCCAGCCGGTGCATCCAGAGCAGTTCGCCGGTGCCGGCATCGGCCGCGATGGCCGCCCGGCGCAGACCGGCCGTCGAGTAGACGACGCCGTCCACCATCAGCGGCGTCGCCTGGAAGTTGAACTCCGGCTCGGGTCCGAAGTTGCGGGTCTGGAGGCGCCACACCTCCTCGAGGTCGTTGAAGTTGGAGCCGTCAATCAGATCGAGCGGCGCGTACCGCGTATTGGCGATGTCGCCCCCGTAGCTCCGCCACTCGCCGTTGTCGGTCTGCGCCATCGCGGGCGCCGCGAGAACGGCGAGAACCGCTAGCAGCCCTGGCGCCAGGGCGAGCCGAGTTGTCTGCATGATGAAACTCCTGGAGCCTCGCAGCGTATGGCGGCTCCTATTGTAGCGAGTTGACCTGACCACAACCCGCGTGATTGTGCCGGCCAGGAGGCCGGCGCACCGGGCGTCGGCGCCCTAGATGCGCTCGAAGCGGCGTTCGATCTCCAGCCGGGGAATACGAAGGAGCACCGGGCGTCCGTGGGGGCAGACGGTGGAGTACGACGTCCGGCGGAGCTCCTGCAGGATCCAGGTCATTTTCTCGCGAGTCAGCGTGTCATGCGCCTTCACGGCGGCGTGACAGGCAGTCGTGGCGGCTATCCGGCTGATCGCGTCCTCGACGTTGGCGCCCCGTTCGAACCCTTCCAGGTCGTTCGCCAGGGCACGGACCGTCGCCTCGCAGGCGGCACGGTCGAAGAGCGCCGGAACCGCCGCGACCCGGATACTGTCACCGCCGAACGGCTCGATCTCGAAGCCGAGGCGGTCCAGCTCGGCGGCGTGGGCGGCGAGCGCCTCGCGCGCGCCGGGGGGAAGATCCATCAGCAGCGGCTCGAGCAGGCGCTGCGACTCGAGGCGGCCCGACGTCAGCCGCTCCTTCACCTGCTCGTAAAGGATCCGCTCATGGGCCACATGCTGATCGATCAGGACGACTCCATCGTTGTCCACCGCCACGATGAAGGTGTCGCGGAACTGGCCGAGCGGGATGAGCGGCGCCGTCTCGGCGCCTCCCGCCTCCATGCCGGCCGGCCTCCAGGTGACCGTCGGCGAGACCGCCGCCGACTCCACGGCGTCCTGCCGGCGTCCGCCCGGCGCCCCGCTCGCGGCGTCCGCGCGGTCATGCGCCACGGATGCGCCACCCGGCCCGCGCGAACCGCCAGCCGCCGGCTTCCAGCCGCCCCCGGCGCCAAGGGTGCTGACGATACCGGGTATCGACCGGTCGCGCGGTTCGGGCGCCGGCGCGCCCGGCGGTTCGAGCGACAGGGTCGGCACCGCGTCCCCGCCGAGCGCTTCCAGCATCCCGCGGCGCACCACCTCGTGCACCAGCGACTGCTCCAGAAAGCGGACCTCCGCCTTCGCGGGATGGACGTTGACGTCGACCCGGTCGGGCGGCAGCTCGATGAACAGATGCACCTCCGGGCTGCGCGGCTTGATCGTGGCGCGCCGGTAGCCTTCGTTCACCGCGTGCAGGATCGTCTTGTCCTTCACCGCGCGGCGGTTCACCCACAGGTGCTGCGGGCCGCGCGTCGATCCCTCCTCGGCGAGGGCCGCGGCGAGACCGGTGAGGCGAACGCCTCCGGCCTGCTTCCTGACCGGCACGAGATCGGGCCGCTCGCCGTAGATCTGGAAGAAACGCTCGTCGAAGTCAGACGCCGGCGGGCAGTCGATCAGGGTTCGGTTGCCGCTCTTCAGGAGAAACCCGACGCCGACGTAGCCGAGCGCGACCTGGGTCATCGCCCGCGAGATGTGCGTCGTTTCCGCGCCGTCCGACTTCAGGAACTTCCGCCGTGCGGGAACGTTGTAGAAAAGGTCGCGCACCTCGACCAGCGTGCCCTCGGGCGCGCCGGTCTCGGTCGCCTCCGGTTTCCCGCCGCCGTCCACGCGCACCTCGGTGCCGCTTGCTTCGCCTCGCGCGCGCGTCCGCAACCGGAAGTGGGAGACCGACGCGATGCTCGGGAGCGCCTCCCCCCGGAAACCGAGCGTCGCGATGGCGGCCAGGTCGTCCGGCGTCCGAATCTTGCTCGTGGCGTGCCGCTCGACGGCCAGTACGGCGTCCGCCGAGGTCATCCCCTCGCCGTCGTCCTCGACCCGGATCAGCCGCTTGCCGCCGAACTCGATGGCGACGGCAATGCGGGTCGCGCCCGCGTCGAGCGCGTTCTCGACCAGTTCCTTGACGGCCGACGCCGGCCGCTCGACCACTTCGCCCGCCGCGATCTGATTCGCCAGCCCGGCGGGAAGCTGCCTGATGCGGGTGGCCTGCGCCACGGGTTCTCAGTCCTTTGCGGCAAGCGTGGCCTGCGCCGCCGCCAGCCGGGCCGTCGGCACACGGAAGGGGGACGCGCTGACGTAGTCGAGCCCCACGTCGTCGAAGAAGTAGATCGAGGCGGGGTCGCCTCCATGCTCGCCGCAGACTCCGAGCTTGAGCTTCGGCTTCGCGGCGCGCCCCCGGTCGGCCCCGATACGGATCAGCGCGCCGACGCCTTCGGTGTCTATGGTCTCGAACGGGTCGCGGGTCAGGATCCCACGCTCCTGGTAGTCCTTCAGGAACTTGGCGATATCGTCCCGCGAGAACCCGAAGGCCATCTGGGTCAGATCGTTGGTGCCGAACGAGAAGAAGTCCGCGTCGGCCGCGATCGCGTCGGCCACCAGCACGCTGCGCGGGATTTCTATCATCGTCCCGACCAGGTACTTCACCTTCACGCCGGCGGTGGTGATCGTCTCCGCCGCGACCCGGTCGATTACGGCCTTCTGATCCTGGAACTCGCCGACATGGCCAACCAGCGGGATCATGATCTCCGGAATGACCTTCGCGCCCTCCTTCGCCAGGCGGCAGGCCGCCTCCATGATGGCCCGCGCCTGCATCTCGGCTATCTCCGGGTAGCTGATGGCGAGCCGGACCCCCCGGTGACCCATCATCGGGTTGAACTCGTGGAGCTGTTCGACCCGCCGCAGAAGAGCCCGCTTGGCCTCAAGCCCGTCCGTGCGTCCGTGAGCTTCGTCCCGCGCGATCTCGACCATCAACTCCTCGCGCTTGGGGAGGAACTCGTGTAGCGGCGGGTCTATCAGCCGGATGGTGACGGGTTGGCCGCGCATCGCCTGGAAGACGCCGTAGAAGTCCTCGCGCTGCATCGGCAGCAGCTCGTCCAGCGCCATCCGCCGCTCCGCCTCCGTCTCCGCCAGGATCATCCGCTGCACAATCGGGATGCGTTCCTCGCCGAAGAACATGTGCTCGGTCCGGCAGAGACCGATGCCGCGCGCGCCGAACGCATAGGCCGTCGCCGCCTGGTCCGGCTGGTCCGCGTTGGCGCGGATGCCGAGGCGGCGAATCTTGTCGGCCCACTTCAACAGCTTCGAGAATCGCCGGTAGATGTCGGATTTGCGCTGGCTCAACTCGCCGGAGAGCACCTGCAGAATCTCGCTGGGCTTCGTCGGGACGCGGCCAATTTTCACCTCGCCGGTCAGTCCATCAAACGACACGTAGTCGCCCTGCTCGAAACGCTCTCCATTGACGGTCACGATCCGCTGCGTCTCGGAAACGTGCAGTTCACCCGCCCCTACCACCGACGGCTTGCCCATCTGACGGCCGACCACCGCCGCGTGCGACGTCATGCCGCCGGTTGCCGTCAGGACGCCCCGCGCCACGTGCATGCCATGGATGTCGTCCGGCACCGTCTCCTTGCGCACCAGCAGGACGTCGCGGCCCTGGCCGGCCCAGCGCACCGCTTCGTCGGCGGTGAAGACCACCTCGCCGCATGCCGCACCGGGCGAGGCGGGCAGACCGCGGGTCACCGTCGGCAACGCCCGCCAAGCGGCCGGTTCGAAGACCGGCGCCAGCAATTGGGTCAGCGCGTCCGGATCCACCATGCGGACCGCGTCAGCCGGCTCGATCACTCCCTCGTCCACCAGATCGGTGGCAATCACCACGGCGGCGTGTCCCGTGCGCTTCCCGTTCCGGGTCTGCAGCATGTACAGCTTCTCGTTCTCGATCGTGAACTCGAAGTCCTGCACGTCCCGGTAGTGCTGCTCCAGGCGTTTCGTGATCGTCCGCAACTCGTCGTAGGCGCGCGGCATCACGTGCTCCAGCTCGTGGATCGGCTGCGGCGTGCGAATGCCTGCCACGACGTCCTCACCCTGGGCGTTGATCAGGAATTCGCCGTAGAACTCATTGGCCCCCGTCGACGGGTTGCGAGTGAATCCGACGCCGGTGCCGGAGCGCTCGCCGGTATTGCCGAACACCATCGCCTGCACGTTCACGGCCGTGCCAATAGCGTCCGGGATGTCGTAGATGCGGCGGTACTCCTTCGCGCGCGGGTTCTGCCACGAACGGAAGACCGCGTCGCGCGCCATCCGGAGCTGCCGTCGCGGGTCGAGCGGAAACGGCTCGCCGCTCTCGCGGATCACCACCGCCTTGAAGCGGTCGACCACTTCGCGCAGGGCGATTTCGTCCAGCTCGGTGTCCAGCTCGACGCCGCGGTTCGCCTTCACGCCATCGAACTCCTCCTCGAACGCCTCCTTCGGTATCTCCAGGACGACGTTGCCGAACATCTGAATGAAGCGCCGGTAGCTGTCGAACGCGAACCGGCCGTTGGACGTGCGCGCCTTGAGGCCTTCTACGGCCCGATCGTTGAGACCCAGGTTCAGGATGGTGTCCATCATCCCCGGCATCGAGAACTTGGACCCCGACCGGACCGACACCAGCAACGGCTGCTCCGCCGACCCCAACTGCGCTCCCGCCAGTTCTTCCAGCCGGGCGAGATGCCGATCCATCTCGGTGTCGATGGCGGCCGGCACGCGACGCCGCTGCTCGTAGTAAGCGGTGCACGCATCGGTCGAAATCGTGAATCCGGGCGGCACCGGCAGCCCGGCGTTGGTCATCTCGGCCAGGTTCGCGCCCTTGCCGCCCAGCAGGTCGCGCATGGTCCGATCCCCCTCGGCGGATCCGCCGCCGAAGAAATGGACGTACTTCTTCTTCGGAGCGGCCTGTTGGCGAGTGCGTGTGGTGGGCTTGCGCTTCGGCGCCGACTGCTTCCTGGGCATCCTTGTAGGTCCGTCTCCTGCGGTGGTTCCCTGACGGTGGACGGCGGGATCCGCGCGGCTATTCTAGCAGCCGGCTTCCCCCGTGGCGCAGGGATCGGCGACTGGCGCGCGCCGGCAACCACGATCCCCGCCCGCGGGGTTGACCAACCAACCGGCATGTGACTACATTGATGGAAACGTAGTTCTTTCAAGGACATCCGGATCATGATTACCGCGGGAATCCGTGAGGTGAAGTCTCGCCTCAGCAGTCTTCTCGCCGCCGTTCGCTCCGGTGAAGAGGTGTTGATTACCGACCGGGGCCGGCCGGTGGCGCGTATCGTCAGAGAGTCGGCGCGCGCCCGACCGATCGAAGAACGCTTCAAGGAACTGGCGGATACGGGCTTTCTGACGCTACGCGACAAGCCGCATCGGCGCGCCGGCCTGACAACCTACCGGCTCGCCGGCAAACCGCTTTCGCTGATCGTCTCCGAAGACCGGCGATGACCGTCTATCTGGACACGAGCGCGCTGGTAAAGCGCTACGTACGCGAGCCGGGCACGGTGCGGATGCTGGCACTCTGGGAGGGAGCGGATCACCTCGCGACGTCGCGACTCACTTACGCGGAGACCGTATGCGCCTTCCGGCGCAAGGCGCGCACCGAACCACGCACACGGGCAAGCCTGGACAAGGCCCTGGCCGACTTCGAGCGCGACTGGTCGACGTTGGCGATCGTGGAGCTGACGCCCGTGCTCGAACCCTCGATCCGACGCCTCGCGGAGCGGTACGCCCTGCGGGGCGCGGATTGCGTGCATCTCGCGTCATGTCTCGAGCTGGCTCGACGGATCGGCGAGTCGGTGATATTCGCCTGCTGGGACGAAGACCTATCGCACGCCGCGCGCGCGGAAGGGTGCGAGGTGTCACACGTAACCCCCGGAAGCGAACCGGCGTCCTGACCTTGAGGAGCATGAAACCCGCCATCCGGCTGACCGGCGTCCGGAAGACGTTCGGCCATATGACCGCGGTTTCCGATCTCGATCTGGAGGTGCCGCGAGGCGGCCTCTACGGCTTCATCGGACCGAACGGGGCCGGCAAGACGACCACCATCCGGATGATCATGTCGATCCTGTTCCCGGACGCCGGCGACCTCTCCATCCTGGGTCACGCCTCCGCACTGGAGGCGAAGGACCGCATCGGCTACCTGCCGGAGGAGCGCGGCCTGTATAAACGAATGAAGGTGGGACCGTTCCTGCGCTACCTCGCGCGCCTCAAGGGCGCCGACGGTCCCGACCTCGACGGGCGGGTCGCCGGGGCATTGGAACGGGTCGGCCTGAAAGGCGTCGAGTCGAAACGCTGCGACGAGCTGTCCAAGGGCATGTCCCAGAAGGTGCAGTTCGTCGGCGCGACGATCCACAAGCCGGACCTGCTGATCCTGGACGAGCCCTTCAGCGGACTCGATCCTGTCAGCATGCGGTTGCTGCGCGACCTGATTCTCGAGGAGCACGCCCGGGGCGCCACCGTGCTCTTTTCGACGCACGTCATGCCGCAGGCCGAGGAAATCTGCGAGCACGTCATCATGGTGCACGAGGGCCGCAAGGTACTGGACGCCGACCTGAGCGAGGTCCGGAGCCGCTACGATCCGCGCACGATCCGGTTCGAGCCGCTCCATTCCGAAGCCGACACGACCGGGCTTGCCTCCATTCCCGGCGTGGAACGGGTGATGACCGAGGGCGGTGAACTGGAAATCCTGCTGCGCGCCGGCACCGATCCGGCCGCCGCGATGCGCCGCTTCATGGAAACGACCCCGGCCGCCCGCATCGAGCTGTCCCGTCCGCGGCTCGAAGACGTGTTCATCGAGTTGGTGGCGGGCGGCGGCGCCGCGACCGAAGCGGAACGGCTGCGCGCGGCGCTTCGCGAGACCGCGGCGGACGAGGTGTCCCCATGAGGCGCATCCTGCGCGTCGCGATCCGGGACTTCCTGGCGACCGTGGCCACCAAGGGCTTCATTATCGGGCTGTTCATTACGCCCGCCATCGGCGTGGCGGTGGCGTTGCTGGCGCCCAGCCTCTTCAGCGACGGGGGCTACCAGATAGAAGGCGAATACGCCGTCATCGACCCGACCGGCGCCGTCTACGCGGAAATGGCCGACGCGCTGGATCCGGACTCCGTCGCCCGGCGCAGGATGGAGGAATTCCGGCGGACTCTCGACCAGGCCCCGCAGGTAGTGCAGGACATGGCCGAGGCGGCCGCACAGGGAGCAATGGAAGAAGCGCTCGGCCCCGCGCCGGAAGTCCGCCTGTCGCCGCTTCCCGCGGACACGGACGTTGAAGCGGCTAAAGACTGGCTCAACGAGACCACGGACGGGCCGCGCCACACGGCGCTCATCGTGATTCACGCCGACGCGGTGGAAGCGGCGGCGCCCGGGGACGAACTCGGCACGTACGACCTCTACGTGCCGCCCGGTCTCGACGACCGCGACCTGTCGTTCATCCACCGCAACGTCCGGGACGCCATCGCGGACGCGCGCGCCGCGTCCCGCGCGCTGGACCGGGCCGCGCTCGACACCCTGTTCGACGTACCGCGGCAAACGGCGACGACCGTCGGCCCCGAGAACGAGCGAGAAACCGTCCGCGGATTCAACTCGCTGCTCCCGATGGCCTTCATGATCCTGCTGTTCATGGGGATCATGGCCGGCGGTCAGACCATGTTGACGTCGACCATCGAGGAGAAGTCGACCCGGGTGGTGGAGGTGCTTCTGTCGGCCGTATCACCCATGGAGCTGATGGCCGGCAAGTTGCTCGGCGCGGTCGCGATCAGCCTGGTCATGATCGGCGTCTACGTCGGATTGGGCCTCGTCGCGCTCTGGTCCTTCTCGATGTTCGGCCTGCTCGATCCGTGGCTGATTCTCTACCTGCTGATCTTCTTCCTGATCGGCTTCTTCGTCCTCGGGTCCCTGATGCTGGCGGTGGGCGCGGCGGTCAACGACATGACGGAAGCGCAGTCGCTGCAGATGCCGCTGATGATGGTCATGATGGTCCCCTGGTTCCTCTGGCCGGCCATCTCCCGCGATCCCGGTTCGACGCTCGCCGTCGTGACCAGCCATCTGCCGCCCCTCAACACCTTCACCATGCTCTTCCGCATGGCGTCGACCCAGCCGCCGCCGTGGTGGGAGGTGTGGATCTCCATCGGCACCGGGCTCGCCTCGGTGGTCGCGGCGGTCTGGGTCGCCGCCAAGGTGTTTCGGATCGGCCTGCTGATGTACGGCAAGCCGCCCGACGTCAGGACGCTGATCCGCTGGGTCAGGGCCGCCTGAGGCCCGCCCTCTGAGAAATCTGGCTACTCGGCGAGGCCCAGAACCTCCAGCAGCGCTTCGCCCAGCCTTCCCATCACGTGCGGACCCGCGCGTGCAAGAGGTCCCCGGACCAGCCGCCGGTTGTCGATGGCCCGGAGTTGATCGATCAGCGCGTCCGCTTCCCGTCGCAGCTCTCCTGCAGCCGGGATCCTGATCCGGAGCGGTTCGGCATCGTCCAGCAGCCGTGTAGTCAGCGGAGCGACAAGAGTTGAAGGATGCTCGGCGTCGAGTAGTGCCTGCGCCTGCACAACGAGGACCGGCCGGGTCTTGCCAGGTTCCGTGCCGCGCGGCGGATTCAGATCTGCGATCCAGATCTCGCCGCGATCAGGCATCGACATCCCTTTCGATGGCATCGAACTCGGCATTGATGCGCATGCTGTCCCGCCGGACACGATGGGAAACCGCCCGCAACCGGTCCGCCCGCAGGCGCGCGCGAGTGTCACGGTTCATCACCTCGAGCGCCCGCCGGATGTACTCGGCGCGCGACAGTTGCAGAGCTGCGGCGCACTCACCCGCTGCCACCAGCAGTTGTTCCGGAAGCTTGAGAGAGATTGCATTCATGGATATCCTCTAGAAATATCCTAATACGATATCACGCACTCATATTTTGATCACGCCTTTTCCTTCCCGGGTGGGGCAGGGAACCGCAGAAAAGGGCGGCGCTTCGGCAACTGAGAGACTTAACGCCTTGAAACACTATGCATTGCTATGCTATGTATATTCACCTAACCGTCACGAACTCGACCATGAACATCAGCAAGGACCTGGTAGCCGCGTCGGCGGCGCCGCTTGTGCTGTCCATACTGGCCGACGGGGACAGCTACGGCTACGCGATCATCAAGCGGGTCGGCGAACTCTCCGGCGGACAGCTCCGATGGACTGACGGGATGCTGTATCCCGTCCTGCACCGCCTGGAGCGGCTCGACTACGTCGAGGCGCGCTGGGCGACCGCCGATAGCGGCCGACGCCGCCGCTACTATCGCATCACCGAGGCCGGGCGGGCGCACCTGGCGACCCAGCGACGGCAGTGGCAGGTGGTGGACTCGACGCTGCGCGGGGTTTGGATGGAGTTCCGTGCAGCGCCCGACGCCGGACTGACGCCGCCCGGGTGGGGACTGGAGCCGACATGGTGACAGACGACGGCACGCTCGAAGGACAGTTCACGCAATGGCGCAACTGGCTGCGCCAGCGGCCGGCGATCAGCGCGTCCGACGTGGACGAGCTGGAAGCCCACCTCCGGGATCAGGTGGCCGAGCTCGTCGATGCCGGTCTCGCCCCGGACGAGGCGTTTCTGGTCGCTGTCAAACGGATGGGCAACCTCGACGCGGTGTCACGCGAGTTCGCGCGCGAGCACTCCGAACGGCTCTGGAAACAGCTCGTCGTCTCCCCGGAGTCGGACGGCGCGGCGGGCGCTGGCACCAACCGCGAGACCGTTGTCGTGCTGGCCCTGGCCGTAGCCGCGGCGGCGGCGGTCAAGGTGCCCGAGCTGTTCGGCTACCCGCATATCGGATCGGGAGAGGGCGTGGGCGACTCCGGCGACCTTTACTTCCCGAACCTCAGCCTCTTCGTGTTCCCGTTCCTCGCCGGCTACTTCGCGTGGAAGCGTCGCCTGGATCGCCGGGGGTGCGTCCGCCTGGCCGTAGCGTTCGCCGCGGCCGCGCTCGTCATCAACATCTATCCCTTCGCGCCAGCCGGTCATACGTGGACGCTCGCCGCGCTGCATCTCCCCATCGCGCTCTGGCTCGCCGTCGGCATTGCCTACACCGGCGGGCATTGGCGCGACAGCCGCCGGCGCATGGACTTCGTCCGCTTCTCGGGCGAACTGTTCATCTACTACGTGTTGATGGCTCTGGGCGGTGGCGTCCTCACCGGCTTCACCGCGGTGACCTTCCGCGCCATCGGGGCGGACATCGCGTGGTTCGCAACGCAATGGATGCTTCCGTGCGGCGCGATGGGCGCGGTCATCGTCGGCGCCTGGCTGGTCGAGGCGAAGCAGAGCGTCGTCGAGAACATGGCGCCCGTGCTGACGCGCCTGTTCACCCCGCTGTTCGCGGCCGTCCTGCTGGTCTTCCTCGCCACCATGGTCTGGACCGGGCGCGGCATCGACATGGAGCGGGAGGTGCTCATCGGCTTCGACCTGCTGCTGGCGCTCGTCCTCGGCCTGCTCCTCTACGCGGTCTCGGCGCGGGACGCGCAGGCGCCACCCGACGCGTTCGATGCGCTGCAACTCCTGCTCGTGGTGAGCGCCCTCGTAGTCGACGGAGTGGCGCTCGCCGCCATCGCGGGACGCATTTCCGAGTTCGGCCTGAGCCCGAACCGCGTGGCGGCCCTGGGCGAGAACATCGTCCTGCTCGTCAACCTGGCCTGGTCGGCCTGGCTATACGCACGCTTCCTGACCGGTCGGGCGCCGTTCTCCGCCCTCGAACGCTGGCAGACGGACTACCTGCCTGTCTACGCGGTCTGGGCCGGGTTCGTCGTCGTCGCGTTCCCGCTGCTGTTCGGCTTCATGTGAGGCGGGATCGCGTCGTGCGAACTGGGAGACATGGTGATATCATTCCCGTATCAAGAATCCCTATCCAAAGAGGCATCCATTGGGTAAGTACCAACCACTCACCCGATATCTGGAGGACCGGCAAGCGGGATTCTGCCTGCTTGCGTTTTCGGAAGTCGAAGGAATCATCGGCGCATCGCTGCCGTCTACGGCGAGCAACCCCAAGCGCTACGCGCAGTGGTGGGCTAACGACAAGACCCATACCCAGGCTTTGAGTTGGCTGCGGGCGGGCTGGGCGGCGGACGGAAAACCCGATCTTGTCAACAAGCAGGTGCGCTTCGTCAGGGTCGGCGACGCGAGCCGGCGCACGCAATCCGGCGTCCGTGGGAATTCACAGGTGATCGTACGAAACCTGGACGACGAAGTCGTAGCAGCACTGAAGCAGAGAGCCCGGCGAAACAACCGGTCGCTGGAAGGCGAGCTTCGACTGCTCCTGACGCGCGCGGCGAAGCCCGGCCGTGCCGAACTGGTGGCCGAGGCCGACCGAATCCGAGCCATGAGCGGCGGTCCATTGGAAGACAGCGTGTCGCTGCTGCGTGAGGATCGCGAGCGCCGGTGGCGCTCGTGATCGACGCAAGCGTCGCCTGCAAGTGGTTCTTCGAGGAACCGCTCTCGTCCGAAGCGCGCAGCCTGGCAACTTCAGACACCATCTTCACTGCCCCCGACATGATTCTCGCCGAGTGCGCGAACGTGGCGTGGCGACGGGTTCGAAGTCGGGCGGTGCCGCAAGCCCAGGCGCAGGCGTTCCTGAAAACGCTGCCGCACTGGTTCGATTCGCTGGCGCCATCGGAACGGTTGCATGAAGCGGCCTTCGCGATGGCAGTCGCGCTGAACCACCCCGTCTACGACTGTCTGTACCTGGCCCTCGCCGAGCGTGAACGGACGCGAATGGTCACTGCCGACCGCGTCTTCCTCAAGCGCGTCGCCCGCTCGCCCTGGAAGCGGTGGGTCGAGAACCTCGGCGGCGCCTGAGGTGTCCACTCGTAACAGCTAGGTCTCCTGCACAATCTCCGACACGTCGGCGAGCTGGAGGATGACCTGCTCGACCTCGTACATGAGGCGCAGCCGCGCGCGCCGCAGCGTCGGGTCATCGGCCATGACGAACACGTCGGTGAAGAAACGATCGACGGCAGGACCGATCCGCGCAGCCTCGGCGAACGCCCCGCGGAAGCCGGCGCCGGTCGCCACCGCAGCCTCGATCACGGCGCGCCGAGCGGTCAGTTCCGCGACCAACGCCCGTTCGGCCGGCTCCTTGAGCATGCTCTCGATCGTCTCGGTGGATTCCGCTTCCGCTTCGTCCCTCTCTAGTTCCCGGGCAATGTTCCTGACGCGCTTGAAGAGAGTCGCCAGCGTCCGGAAGTCGGCCGTGTCGGTGAATTCAGGTAACACTTCCAGTTTGCGGCGGGCGTCTAGCGGCCGAATCTGGTCTAGCGGCAGGTGAGTCACGGCGCGCACGTTCCGCCGGTCGAATCCCCGCTCCTCGAGAAGGTAGCGGAGTCGTTCGCGAAGAAAGCTCACCGGCTTGAGTCGCAGCGTGTACAGACGTTGTTTCGTTGCCGTGGCCTTGCGTACTTCGGATGGATGCTCCTCGATCAATTGCTCCACGCGCTTCCGATCCAGGCTGATTTCCTTGCCGATGCCCCCTATGGTCCTGAAATCCCTTCCTTCCCAATCCTGGTCGAGAGCCCAATACACCCTGGACCAGTCGTCCCGTGTGTGCATTTCTCGGGCGAGTTTGAGGACCTCTCCAACCGAAACGCGGGCGTCGAGGCCCGTCAGCTCGGGAAGATCGATCAGAATCCGCAGCATTCCCTGCGCCTGACGCCGGATCCCGAGGGGGTCGCGCGACCCGGTCGGCTTCTCGCCGGCGCCGAACAGGCCGACGACGGTATCCAGCTTGTCGGCGAGTGCAACCGCCGCCCACGTCACCGCCGCCTCGCCCAGATCGTCGCGTGACGGCGGGTCGCCGGCGCCGGTGCCGATCGGCAGGTAGTGATGGTAGACGGCCTTCCAGACCGTCTCCGGTTCGCCCTGTTCGCGCGCGTAGACGCCTCCCATGACGCCCTGCAGTTCCGGGAACTCGCCCACCATGTCGGTGGCCAGGTCAGCCTTGCAGAGCGTGGCGGCCCGCCGCGCCGCGCCCGCCATGTCCGGCCGGCCGAGCACGTTCCCTGCGATCCGCTCTGC
The DNA here is from genome assembly GCA_009838525.1 of Acidobacteriota bacterium. Lineage (NCBI taxonomy): Bacteria > Pseudomonadati > Acidobacteriota > Acidobacteriota bacterium. Next base: position 122,315 of record VXRJ01000035.1, on the reverse strand, counting down.
CAGCTTCGCCACCCGCTCCGACTTGGCCCGATAGCTGCCGAGCGCCTTGTGAAACAGCAGGGTGTCGAGCCGCTCCAGCCGATCCTCGAGGCGCTGCGCCCGATCCGCGTCCCAGAAGAACCGCGCGTCGCGCAGCCGCGCCACGAGCACGCGCTCGGCGTTGCGGGCAATCCGCCGGTTACGAGCCGCATCGTCGCCCGGCGTATTAGTCACGGCGAGGAAGTGGGCGAACAGCCGCCCTTCCCCGTCGACGACCGGGAAGTAGTGCTGGTGGTGCACCATGGTGGTCGCCAGCACCTCGTCCGGCAGCGCGAGGAACTCTCGGGGAAACGTCCCGGTCACCACGGCGGGATGCTCGACGAGATCGGGCACCTCGGCGTGAAGGGCCGACTGTTCGTCGAGCGTCGCCACCCGTCCGCCGACCGCGGCGGCGCCCGCCTCGAGCCCGGAAGTGACGCGCGCACGCCGCTCCTCCCGGTCGATCAGCACGCAGCCGTCGGCCAGACGCGCCCGGTAGTCGGCGAACGACGCCACCTCGATCGGTGCTCCCGGCGCCCCCTCCCGGGCAAAGAACCGGTGTCCATAGGTGACGGCGCCGGCCCGGACCGCCGCCACGCCCGGCGCCTCCGCGCCAGGGGTCCGGCCAATCTCGAACGGCACGACGCGGGACGCGTACAGGAAGACGAGCCAGCGCACCGGTCTGCCGAAAAGGAACTCGCCGCGGCCATCGTCGATCATGGCGTCCCAGCGCATCGCCTTCGGAAACGCCAGGTCCCGCAGGGTGGCGGCCAGGACGCCGCCGAGCACGGAAGCCGTCGCGTCACCCGCCTGCGTGCGCCGGCAGGCGAGGTACTCGCCCTTCGGGGTCTGCACCCGCTCCAGCGCAGCCACGTCGACCCCCTGCTTGCGGGCAAAGCCCAGGGCCGCCGGCGTCGGCTCGCCCTCGGCGTCGAAGGCGGCGCGAACGGGCGGGCCCGTCACCGTTTCTTCCAGATCGGCCTGCTGGTCGGCCAGCTCCGCCACCGTGGCCACGAGCCGGCGGGGAGCGACGAACGCGCGAACCGGCGTCCGGCGGTCGATGCGAACTTCGTCCAGCCGCGCCGCCAACCGGTCCGCAAGCTGCGCCTCGATGCCGGGAATCCAGCTCGCGGGCATCTCCTCGCAGCCGATTTCGAAGAGGAGCTCGCGGTACTCGATGCTCATCCGTCGGCCGCCTCCGCCAGCGCGGGGCGGTCCGCCTCCGGAGCGCCGGCCGCCATCTCGCCGCGCTCCCATTCCGCATGCGCCTCGGCAATGGCGACAGCCAGCTTCCGGACCCGCAGGATGTACGCCGCGCGTTCGGTCACGCCGATGCTGCCACTGGCGTCGAGCAGGTTGAAGGCGTGCGAGCACTTCAGGCAGTGGTCGAGCGCCGGCAGGGTCAGGCCCGATGCGAGCAGCCGCTCGCCCAGGTCGTAGTAGCGATCGAACAGGTCGCGGTGCATGCGTCCGAACTCGCCGGCGGGCAAGTCGACCCGGCCGAAGGCGTACTTCGACTGCTCCACTTCCTCGCGGTGCCGCACCTCGCGGTAGGAGACGCCGGGCGCCCATTCCAGGTCGTAGACGTCGTCCACACCCTGCAGGTGCATGGCGATGCGTTCCAGCCCGTAAGTCAGCTCGACCGAGATCGGGGCGAGATCGATGCCACCCGCCTGCTGGAAGTAGGTGAACTGCGTGATCTCCAGTCCGTCGAGCAGCACCTGCCAGCCGATGCCCCACGCGCCCAGCGTCGGCGATTCCCAGTTGTCCTCCTCGAAGCGTACGTCGTGGCGGGCCGGATCGATGCCGCACGCCTCCAGGCTGTCCAGATAGAGCCGCTGCGCGGCGTCCGGCGACGGCTTCAGGATCACCTGGAACTGGTGGTGCTTGAAGAGCCGGTTCGGGTTCTCGCCAAAACGGCCGTCGGCCGGCCGGCGGGACGGCTGCACGTAGGCGACGTTCCAGTGGCGGGGACCGATGACGCGCAGGAAGGTCTCCGGGTGCATGGTGCCCGCACCCACCTCGATGTCGAGAGGCTGTTGGATCAGGCAGCCGCGCTCGGACCAGAAGCCGGACAGCCTGAGAATAAGGTCCTGAAGGGTCATGGCGGGGGCGCGAGGCGCATTGTAGCGTAACGCCCATCGGTCACTCGCAGGTCTCGAATACACGAAAGCCCGCGCCGGCCGCGCGCGCCCGTGCGGGCGCATAGGAAGTCCCGCCAGCGCGAGACTTCCGGGGCGACGGCTTCTAGGGCAGGGTCAGCGCAACCAGCTCCGAATCGTCGCCGCCGGTGCCGACGCCAACCAGCAGGTACTGCTTCCCGTCGTGCAGATAGGTCACCGGATTCGCCCCGGGCGACGTCGGCAGCGGGACCGATCCGAGGTGCCTCCCGGTCGCCTTGTCATAGGCGCTGATGGCATTTGAACTGTCCGCTTCCTCGACGACATCGCGTGCACCGTGGTTCATGATGAGCAGCGTCGGCGTCACCAGTGGGCCGGAACTGAGCCCCCCACCGCCGCCGAGAGGCCCCGGATCGAGGTGCGCGATCGCCGGGTGGTTGCGCGGTCCGTCGCCGTGCGGCACCTGCCAGGCATGCTCGCCGGTGTTCAGGTCGATGGCCGTCACCCGCTTGTAGGGCGGCTTGAAGAGCGGCAGCCCCCGGGGGCCGGACAAGCCGTAGCCCCACGGGTCGGTGAAGTAGCCGATGGTCGCCGGCGGGTCGTACGGGACCACCTCGACGACGATCAGGGTCGACGACGACGACACGTACAGCATCCCGGTTTCCGGGTCGACCGCCGCGCCCTGCCAGTTCGCGCCGCCGCCGGCGCCCGGCACCTGGATGAACGGCGTCTCGGCGCCGCGCAGCACCGGCGGCGCGAAGATGGGTCCGAAGCGGGCGCGCGAGTTGATGATCCTCAGCGCCTCCTCGCGCAACTCCGGCGTGAAATCGATGACGTCGTCGATCGAGATCCCCTGCCGGTCGAAGGGAGGCGGCTTCGTCGGGAACGGCTGCGTCGGCGAATACCACTCTCCCGGCACGTTGCCCTGCGGCACCGGCCGCTCCTCTATCGGCCAGACCGGCTCGCCGGTCGCCCGGTCGAAGACGTAGGTGAACGCCTGCTTGCTCACCTGGGCGAGCGCCTTGATGGGACGGCCGTCGACGGTGATGTCGATGAGGTTCGGCCCGGTCGGGAAGTCCCAGTCCCAGAGTCCGTGGTGGACCGCCTGAAAGTGCCACTCGCGCTGGCCGGTCTCGATACTGACGGCGACGATGCTCTCGGCGAAGAGATTGTCGCCGGGACGCATCCCGCCGTACCAGTCGTTCGACGGCGTGCCGGTGGGGAGGTACACGAGTCCCAGCTCCTCGTCGACCGCCATGTAGGACCAGACGTTCGAGTGCCCGCTGTAGCGCCACGACTCGTTCTGCCACGAGTCGACACCGAACTCGTCTCCCTGCGGGATAGTGTGGAATATCCACTTCATTTCGCCGGTTCGCACGTCGTAAGCACGTACATGCCCCGGGTTCGCCTCGCGCCGGCTGATGAAGGTGTCCTGCACGATGCTGCCGACGATCACGGTGTCGCCCGCGATGGCGACCGGGGACGAGTAGGTCATCCGCGTCTGATCGATCTCGCGCCCTAGCCCCTCCCGGAGATCGACCCAGCCGCCGGCGCCGAAGTCGGGGTACATCTCCCCCGTCTTCGCGTTCAGCGCGACGAGGCGGAGGTCGTGATTCGCGAAGACAATCCGCGCATCGTCACTAGCGGGATCCTTCCAGTAGGACACGCCGCGGTGACGCCAGCCCGTGTTGGGAGGCTGTTCCATCCGGTCGTATATCCGCGGGTCGTAGGTCCAGATCTCCTCGCCGGTGCCTGCATCGAGCGCCGCCACCTGGCCGAGGGCGGTGATCGCATAGATCATCCCGTCCACCACGAGCGGCGTTCCCTTGTAGCCGGTCGGCCGAATCCGGTCGTCCGCCTCCGCAACGGCCCGGGAGAGCGACGTCCAGCGCCACGCCACCTCCAGGTCCAGAAAGTTGTCGGCGGTTATCTGGTCGAGCGGCGAGTACTTCGTATTCGCCCCATCCCGGCCGAAAGCATGCCATTCGCCATCGGGCACCTGGGCCGCGACCGGCGCCGCGACCGGCGCCGCGACCGCCAGCACGACCGCCGCCGCCGCAAGCGTCACCATCGCCGCCGGACACCGCTGTCGCCGCTTGCTCATCGCTGTCCTCCCCAATCGGCACCTGATCCGAACGAACGGTTGTGGCGGCTCGGCGCGTAACGCCCCGTCCACCCCGAACGCCGTACGGGCGGCTACGGCAGGGTCAGTGCGATCAGCTCCGAATCGTCGCCGCCGGTGCCGACGCCGACCAGCAGGTACTGCTTCCCGTCGTGGAGATAGGTCACCGGATTCGCGCCGGGCGATGACGGGAGCGGGATCGAGCCCAGATGCTCCCCGGTCGCCTTGTCATACGCGCTGATGGCGCGCGAGCTGTCCGCCTCTTCCGCGACGTCCCGCGCGCCGTGGTTCATGATGAGCAGCGTCGGCGTCACCAGGAGCCCGGAGCTGATCCCGCCGCCGCCGCCGAGCGGACCCGGATCCAGGTGCGCGATGGCCGGGTGATTGCGCGGGCCGTCCCCGTGAGGCACCTGCCAGGCATGGTCGCCGGTGTTCAGGTCGATCGCCGTCACCCGCTTGTAGGGCGGCTTGAAGATGGGCAACCCCCGCGGGCCGGACAACCCGTAGCCCCACGGATCCGTGAAGTAGCCGACGGTAGCCGGCGGGTCGTAGGCGATCACCTCGACGACGATCAGGGTCGACGACGACGACACGTACAGCATCCCGGTCTCGGGATCGACCGCCGCACCCTGCCAGTTGGCGCCGCCCCCGGCGCCCGGCACCTGGATGAACGGAGTCTCGGCGCCGCGCAGAACGGGCGGCGAGAAGATGGGTCCGAAGCGGGCGCGCGAGTTGATGATCCTCAGCGCCTCCTCGCGCAACTCCGGCGTGAAATCGATGACGTCGTCGATCGAGATCCCCTGCCGGTCGAAGGGAGGCGGCTTCGTCGGGAACGGCTGCGTCGGCGAATACCACTCTCCCGGCACGTTGCCCTGCGGCACCGGCCGCTCCTCTATCGGCCAGACCGGCTCGCCGGTCGCCCGGTCGAAGACGTAGGTGAACGCCTGCTTGCTCACCTGGGCGAGCGCCTTGATGGGACGGCCGTCGACGGTGATGTCGATGAGGTTCGGCCCGGTCGGGAAGTCCCAGTCCCAGAGTCCGTGGTGGACCGCCTGAAAGTGCCACTCGCGCTGGCCGGTCTCGATACTGACGGCGACGATGCTCTCGGCGAAGAGATTGTCGCCGGGACGCATCCCGCCGTACCAGTCGTTCGACGGCGTGCCGGTGGGGAGGTACACGAGTCCCAGCTCCTCGTCGACCGCCATGTAGGACCAGACGTTCGAGTGCCCGCTGTAGCGCCACGACTCGTTCTGCCATGAGTCGGCCCCGAACTCGTCTCCCTGGGGGATCGTGTGGAAAATCCACTTCATCTCGCCGGTGCGGGCGTCGTAGGCGCGGACGTGCCCCGGCGACGCCTCGCGCCGCGTGATGTACGTGTCCTGCACGATGCTGCCCACGATCACCGTGTCGCCCGCGATGGCGACCGGGGACGAGTAGGTCATCCGCGTCTGGTCGATCTCGCGTCCCAGCCCCTCCCGGAGATCGACGAAGCCGCCGGCGCCGAAATCGGGGTACATCTCCCCCGTCTTCGCATTCAGCGCGACCAGGCGCAAATCGTGATTCGAGAAGATGATCCGCGCGTCGCCGCTGTCCGAATCCTTCCAGTACGCCACGCCCCGGTGACGCCAGCCCATGTTGGGAGGCCGTTCCATCCGGTCGTAAATCCGGGGATCGTAGGTCCAGATCTCCTCGCCGGTGCCCGCATCGAGCGCCGCCACCTGGCCGAGGGCGGTGATCGCGTAGATCATCCCGTCCACGACAAGGGGGGTGCCCTTGTAGCCGCTCGGCTGAATGCGGTCGTTCGCTTCCGCGACCGTCCGGGCGAGCGACGTCCAGCGCCACGCCACCTCCAGATCGAGGAAGTTGTCCGCCGTGATCTGATCGAGCGGCGAGTACTTCGTGTTGGCCCCGTCCCGCCCGAACGCGTGCCATTCGCCGTCGGGCACCTGGGCCGCCAGCGGCGCCGCTGTCGCCAGCAGACCCGCCGCCGCGGTAATCGCCACAAACGCCGCCGTCCGCCGCTGTCGCCACATGCTCATCGCTGCACCTCTTGCCGGCATTCGGGACGCCATTACGCTACCATGCCGGACGACCGCATGCCGCTCCACGCCTCGGACGCACTGGTGCTCCGGACCTACAAGCTGGGCGAGACGGATCGGATAGTGGTCTTCCTGACCGCCGACCGGGGAAAGCGCCGCGGCGTGGCGCGTGGCGCACGCCGGCCGCGGTCGCGCTACCTGGGCGCGCTGGAGCCGTTGACGCTCGGACGGGTCGCCTATTTCGAACGGGAGCAGCGCGAGCTGGTGCGGCTCCGGTACGTCGAGCCGGTCTGCTCGCCGCTTGCCGCGCCGAGCGCGGAGGGACTGGCGCACGTCGGCTACTTCGCCGAGCTGATCGACGAGTGGGCGCCCGAGGCGGACCCGAACGAGCGCCTGTTCCGCCTCGGGGCGGCGGTCGTCCAGGCGCTTGCCGCCGGTGTCTCGGTTGAACGCCTGGCGCGCTACTTCGAGTACTGGCTCCTCCGCCTGCAGGGTGTGTACCCCTCGGAGCGCGGCCTGGATCTGTCACCGGCCGCAGTTGCGTTCCTGCAGTCCGCGCGCGAGCTGCCGCCCGCCAGATTGGACGAGGCGTCGCTACCGCCGCCCGCCGAACGCGAGCTGGCCTCCGCCCACCAGACCCTCATCACCAACCACCTCGAGAAGCACCTCAAGTCGCTGAAGGTCCTCCACGCGGTGGCGAGCGCATGAACGCGATTGATGGCAATGGCCCTCCGAGTCTTGCCAGGCCGGTAGCCCCTCGGCGCAAGCGCGAGCGAGCCCCACCGCCTCCGCCTCTTCACTCAGGCGGAATCTGGCCCTCCCAAGACGCCTGATGCAAGCCGCGGGCTGCCGCTAGCGCCTATGCAGGGTCCCTACCCGCCGGACGGTGCTGGCGGTCGCAGGTGGTCGACCATCCCCTGCAGCGTTTTCTCCATGGCGGAGCGCGGCGCCCCGTTGATGATCGGCGCCAGGAACCAGCGTGCAAGACGGGGAATGCCCCGGCTCAGCGTCACCTGCTCACACTCAATCAGCACGCCGCCGTCGACCTGCTCGTAACGCCACCAGAGCTTCAACCGCCACAGGAAGCCACTGTCGTTTCCGATCGGCTTCTCGCGCTCGTTCGAGGAACCGGGATCGTCGAGTTCGGCGATCCGCGTCCCCTCGACCCAGCTCCAGGCCCGACCGCCGCCTAGACGCACGTATTCGACCATCTGCTCGAGGTTGTACTCCGCCGACGCCATCGGGGCGTCGAGCTGCACCCGCGTATACAGCTCGAGCCTGTCGCCGTCGCGCGAAAGGACGCGCGATTCGAGGACATCCTCCTGCAGCTCGTGCGGCGGAATGTCGTACTGCAGGCCGTTGAGCACGTCGTCCAGTTCCGCGTTCGGTACCAGCACGGCGCCCAGCCAGTGCTGGACGGTACCCCTCGGCACGTCGAACCGGTCGCCTCGCTCGTCGACCGAGTGCAGCCGTTCCACGACCAGGCTGCCGGCCAGCGCCTCCCGTCGAAGCCTGGCGCCGTCCTCTTGGAAATCGAGGACGAGGAAACGTTCGCCATCTTCAAGCTCGGCCGTCACGCGTTGCTCCGTGGCCGCGATATAGCGGTCCCAGGCGGCGATCGTTTCCTCGTGCAGCTCGGCCGCCAGGAGGCCCACTCCGGCGATGCAGGTTACGAACGCGATTGTCAGCGCGACGCAGCGTAGCGCCTGCCAAGGGTCTCTAGCTACGTTGCGGTCTGCCATCGTGCGTAACTCCCTTTGGAGGGCCGTATTCTATAACCATGCCGTTCCCGGGAGTTTGCCCCGCCGGATCCCGCACCGTACGGGTCGATGCCGACCTCAGGGTTCCCGGCACGATTGACTTACGTGCTACGCATACTAAATGTAATGGCTGAAGTGTAAGTATGGCAGGTTCCAACGCATCCGCCATGTTAACTCCTTGGCCGTATTCTTTAAGTATGCGAATCAGGCCCCGCGGTTGCCCTAATCGCGGGCGTTGACCCACACCGGACTCGACCAGGCCATGACGACCCGCCCCCGGACCTGGCTGCGCTGGCGCAGGCGGAGGTAGTAGATCGCATCGTCGCGGAAGCCCGCGTCGCGCCCCGACCAGGCGAAGTCCAGCGCGTCCGGTCGCAGGTCGTGGATGACGCGGAATCCGCCATCCGGCTCGGAGTAGCGGAGAATCTCGACCGATTCGATGACGTCGGTCCCATGCGCCGTGACGTCGAAATGCGGCGCCAGGGCGGCGGTGGCGGCGGCGCGTTCGCCGCACTCTGGCGACGTGCCGGCGCACGGCTCGGGCAGGGGTGCGGCGAGCGTGATCTCGCTCCCCATCGGCGCATCGTTCACCCGGAAGTCCAGCAGGATGCGCTGGCCGGTCGTGCCGTACGTCCGCCGGGCGTGCAGCGCGTCGAAGATCGCCTCGCGGGTCAGCTCCGGCGCCCGCACCGCCGCCAATCCCCAGTGCGGCTTGCCTGGCTGCGAGCGATGATCGTCCGAGGCGGCGATGGTGCTGAGACGCATCCCACGCACCCAGGCGTCCTGGGCCGATATGCCGGTTCGCGCCGACGTCGACCGGTTCGTGAACTCGCTGTGCTCGAAGGCAAGGGGATGGCTCGGGTCGTACGCTTCGCTCAATCCATGCGCCGAGTAGATCTCGAAGTTGCGCCGCAGTTCCGGATCGTCCTCATTCCAGTCCAGCGGCTGCGGAAACTTGTTCGTATGGTGCGGAATCGTCAGCGCCTCGCCCGCCGCCAAAGCCGCCCACAACTCCGGCAGCGCCACCTGGCTGGGCGACAGCAGCGGCCCCGGCGCGCTGCGGAAGTAGACGTTGTGGTGACCCCAGGGCGCCTGGAACGACGCCTCGTAAGCGTGCAGCGTGACGAACTCGCCCGGCGCGTGGTGGGCGTCGGTCGCCGCCGTGTACTCCTCCCAGACATGCGGTCCGAGACCGCGCGTGAAATCCTCGCGCTCCGGCCCGTTGCTGTGATCCGTCATCGCGTGGAAGTCGAGCCCCGACACCCACCGCGCGTAGTCGAAGACGTTGCTGCCGACCCCGTCGAAGCTGTGTTCGGTATGCGAATGGAGATCGCCCCAGTAGGTCTGCTCGGCCGGCCGGTCCGCGAACACCTCCATCGGGTTGCTCCGGGCGCGCAGCAGGTCGACCCGGGCCACCGCCTCCAGGCGTACGATTCCCTCGCTTCGCGGCGTAAACGGCACCGTGGTCCAGCCCTGGCCCTCCGGAAACTCCACCGTCGCCGGCAGATCGACGTCCCCCTGCAGCACCCGCAGCGTCACCGTGTCGTGGAAGGGAACGGCCGGATTCGAGTGGAGGTCGACCGCCGAGAGATGCAGCTCCGCCGCTTCGCCCACGACCAGGGCGGACGGCCCGGCGACGAGCAGCTCGGTCGCGATGCCGCTGCGCGACGTGAGGGTCGCCTCGTGCGCGACCGGCTCGAAGTTGCCGCTGCCGTCGCGGTCGACGCTCACCAGTATCGGCTCCGGGTCCGTCGAGATGATCGCCGCGCGCATCCCGCGGCTACCCTGCGAGGTGTCGCCGTACACGACTTCTATGGTTTCTCCCTCGCGCAGCGATCCGGATACGACGTCCGCGCGGACGACAAAGACGTAGCGTTCCATTCGCCCATCGAGGCCCGGCCGCCCCGTCTTCACGAGAAAGTCGGACGTTTCCGATTCCACCTCCGCCTCGACCCGGACGTCGGTCCCGGAACCGTACGCCGCGATGTAGTGGTCGTCGGTCGGATCGGACGCCTGCAGCCGGTTTCCCGAGTTGCGCTCCCCCGCGTGCCAGGTGTCGGGCAACTGCACGCGCAGCGCGCCGCCCGGGTCGAGGCCGCCCGGTCCGACCGTGTAGGTGACGGTCCAGGTGCCGTAGTGGCCGGCGATCCCGAACGCGGGTGAGACGGTCACCGTTTCCGCCGGCTGACCCGCCCGCGCCACCAGCACACCTGCCACGACGAACGTCGTTGCCGCCAGAAGCAGTCTTCGCATGGCCGCATGATAATGCCGGCGGAGCGGAACCCGGTTCATCCCCCCGCGAGAGACGGGTCCGTCAGTAGCCCAGAACGCCGTAGTCGCCGTCCAGGATCAGGCGAACGGAGACGTACAGGCCCACCAGCGCGCACAGCACCCAGGGGGAGTTCCAGCGTCGGCGCCGGCGTAACGAAGCCGTTGGCGATGTCGACGTTGAAACCATACGTTCGGCGATCCGAATACGACTCATCGAACTGGGAGCAGGTCGCCCAGACATCCGCTCAGATCGTCGGGGACAATACCCGTCCCGGCGGCACGCTGGTGGACAGAAACTCCCGGACCGGTCTTCGGCCGGTGTCCCGTGCCCGGTCGCGCCAGGACACCCGGCGCGCTTCGATTTAATCCCGCCGAAAGAACAGGCACGCCTCCCAATAGCAGATCAGCAGGTTGACGGAGAAAAACAGGCTGAACACAACGTGGAGGACATGGAAATCCCCGTTGAGGTGGTAGCGGGCGCCGATGCCGGGAAGGGCCAGGAGCGCAATCGCGAGCAACGCCCACAGTCCGGCCGGCATCCCGAAACCGTTCCCGGGCATGCTTGGGTCCGGTGCTACCCTATCGGGATTGTCGCCCGCCACGGCGGGATGTTAGCGCGTTGGTGACTTGACCGGACAAGATAGACGATTCGGCTCTCCTGAACCGGCGCGGGCTCAGGGGAGCGTCGCCGATGACAGGGGGACGTGATGAGAGCGAACTTGCGGCAGAAGTCGGCGTCCATTGTCATGGCGACGGGACTGGCGGTGGGCGCGGCCGGCCTGCTGGCGCAGTCGGATGACTTCGTCCCGGTGACCGACGCCATCCTCCAGGATCCGGATGATGGCGACTGGCTGATGTGGCGGCGGACGCTGAACGGATGGGGCTACAGCCCGCTCGATCAGATCGACCGGAGCAACGTCGGACGGCTGCGCCTGGCCTGGGTGCGGGCGATGGAACGGGGGACCGGTGAATCGACACCGCTCGCCTACAACGGCATGCTCTACGTCCCGAACACGGGCGACGTGATTCAGGCCATCGACGGCGCGACCGGCGATCTGCGGTGGGAGTACCGGCGCGACCTGCCGGAGGACGTCTACGAGTACGTCGGCGGGAACGCGCGGAACAGCCGCAACATCGCGATCTACGACCGGTACATCATCAACACGAGCGACGACGACTATGCTTTCGCCCTCGACGCGACGACCGGCGAGATCGCGTGGGAAACCCTGATCTTCGACTACCGGGAGATCCCGGCGGGCCACAGCTCCGGGCCCATCATCGCCGACGGCCGGGTCATTTCCGGCCGGAGCTGCCGGCCGCTCGGCGGACCGGAATCGTGCGTCATCGTCGCCCACGACGCGCGCACCGGCGAGGAATTGTGGCGTCGGCGGACGGTCCCCGCCCCGGGCGAGCCGGGAGACGAGACGTGGGGCGGCGTGCCCTACGAAGAGCGCATCCACGTCGGCACCTGGATGCCGGCCAGCTACGACCCGGAGCTGCGACTGATCATCCAGGGCACCTCGGTCACCTCGCCGGCCCCGAAGTTCCTGCTCGGCGGGGTCGAGAACACGCACCTCTACCACAACTCGACGCTGGCGATTGACGTCGAGACGGGCGAGATCCGGTGGTACTACCAGCACCTGAACGACCACTGGGATCTGGACCACCCGTTCGAGCGGCTGCTCGTCGACACCGCGGTGGCGCCCGACCCCGACGCGGTGAGCTGGATCAACCCGCGCATCCAAAGCGGCGAGGTTCGCAAGGTGGTGACCGGGGTACCGGGCAAGACGGGTGTCGTCTACACGCTCGATCGCGAGACCGGCGAGTTCCTCTGGGCGACTCCCACGATCTCCCAGAACGTCATCACGAGCATCGACGGCGCGACGGGCCAGGTGACCGAGAACGCCGAGGTGACCTTCACCGCGCTCGGGCAGGAGGTGCTCGCCTGCCCGACGTGGGCGGGGGGCAAGGACTGGGAGGCGGGCGCTTACTCGCCCCTCACCAACACGATGTACATGCCGCTGCGCAACACGTGCGCGCGGATGCTGGCGACGGACAACGTCCGAAGCGAACGCGCGCTGGCCCTCACCGCGGGCGGGCAGGGCGGCCTGGAGATCTACGCGCTCGCCGCCCGCCACCAGATCACGCCGGGTACCGACCAGCTCGGCACCATCCACGCGGTGTCGGCGGAGACCGGGCGGACCCTCTGGCTGCATGAGCAGCGGGCCGGCACCATGTCGCTCGTCACGACCGGCGGCGGCCTCGTCTTCGGCGGCGACACCAACGGGCGCTTCCGCGCCTTCGATCAGGAGACCGGCGAGGTCCTGTGGGAAATCAACCTCGGATCGCCGGTGGTCGGCTATCCGATCAGCTACGCCGTCGACGGTCGGCAGTACGTTGCCGTCAATACCGGCGCCGGCGCCGGGGTCAACATGCGGCTGACGCCGGAGTTGCGGCCGAGCAGCGGCAGCAACCTGTTCGTCTTCGCGCTTCCTTGACTTCGCGTGACGGGCGTTCGGCCCTGGTTGACAGGACCCCAGTGCGCTACGCTACAAGGATGACTCGTGATTATCGGATCGTCGCCATCGCCATCGCGGCCGTCGTCTGGTGCGCGTCACCCGCGGCCAGCAACGTCTCGACCGCCCCTGGGCAGGAAGAGGCGCGGGCCGAGCAGCTTGAAGAGCTTCGGCAACGCCTCGAAGAAGCCCGCACCCGGCTCGACCTGACCGACGAGCAGGTCGAGCAGGTCAGACCTATCCTCCGGGCGGGCTCCGAAGCCTTGGCCGGGGTACTCCAGGAGCACGGGATCGATCTTCGGGACCGCTCGGGCGGCACCAATCGACTCCGGTTCCGTCAGCTTCGCCGCCTCCAGCGGGATCTCAACGCCGTGCGGGAGCAGACGCTCGAGGACCTTGAAGCGGTGCTGACCGCCGAGCAGCTCGAGACCTACAAGGAGATCCAGGAGGAGAACCGGGAGGCGATGCGGGAACGCCTGCGCCAACGCCGCTGACGATGGACGGGATCGGACTCCGGCTGCTCGCCTTCCTGCTGGTCTTCGTGGCGGCGGAGTCGACGTGGTCGGCCCTGCGCAAGCGCCGCACCTACAACCTGCGCGACTCGCTGGCGAACGTCGCGATCTCGGTCGGGAACAACCTGCTCCGGCCGCTGTCGCTGGCCTGGAAGTACGTGGTCTTCTCGTGGGTCGAGCCGTTCCAGGTCTACGCGCTGCCCTTCACGCCGTGGGCGTTCGTCGTGACGTTCCTGGTCGCCGACTGCGCCTACTACTGGTACCACCGGCTGAGCCACGAGGTTCCGGTGCTGTGGACGATGCACCACACGCACCACTCCAGCCCGTGGATGAACCTGACGACGGCGGTGCGGCTGAACTGGGTCGCGAACTTCGTCAGCCCGTTCTTCTTCGCGCCGTTCATCCTGCTGGGCGTCTCGGCGGAGTGGATGACGGCCTCGCTGGCACTGGGCCTGTTCTACCAGTTCTTCCTGCACACGGACGCGGTGCCGCCGTTGGGTTGGCTCGAAGGGAAGCTGCTCAACACGCCCTCCGCCCACCGTGTGCACCACGGGTCGAACTCGGTGTACATCGACCGGAACTACGCGGGGGCGCTCATCGTCTGGGATCGGCTGTTCGGGACCTATCAGGCGGAGGTCGAGCCGGTGCGCTACGGGGTGACGACCGGTTTCGTCGGGCACAACCCGTTCGTGATCCAACTGGCGCCGCTGTGGAAGTACGTCCGGGGCGAGTGGCGGCGCGAGAAGGAGATCGACGCGCTGGAAGGGCGCCCATCCTGAACGGGAGGGAGCGTTCGAAGCTGCCGGCCCGGCCGGCCATCGGCGGTTGGACGCCCATACGACGACCTGCGCGGTCCGGACGCGGCTTCGAGCCGTCTAGCGCGGGAATCGCGCGATCCCATAGCTGCCCCTGATCCCGCCAATCCAGATCTCGTCATTCGCCTCGATGGCCACGGTGCCGAGCCTGAAGAACTCGTTTCCCTTGTAGTCCACCAACTGCCGGACTTCAAACGTCGTCGGATCGACCTCGGCCACGCGAGCCGCCGACAGCTCACAAGGATCAACGTCTTCACACTGGGTCACGTGGCCGGCGACGATGACTTGGCCGGCGGGTCCCCAGCGCACGTTGTCGACGTTGAAGCCAACCGGAATCCTGTCGACGCGCACCGGGCTCTGGCCGCGTGACAGCCGCACCAGCGCCCGATCGCTCCAGCCCCCAATGTAGAACCACTGCCCATCATCCGAGGACACGAGACCATTGGGACCGGGCATCTGGCTACCGGGCACTTCGACCCAGTCCGTCGTGGGATGCCATTCCCAGAGCTCCCCACCTGCGCGGTCGAAGTTCGTCGCGCCAAGATAGCCGTCCGGCAGCGCCGTAATGGAGTTGATGCGGGCAGTGCCTGCCGGCGCCGGGATGCATCCGATCCACTTCATCGTGGGCACGGCGCCGCCGACGTCCAGGGCAAAGACTTCGATGGCCTCGCGCGCGCCATGACCGACCACGTAGAGCGTATGCACATCGTCGCGGCCCTCCCGCAGGGTCAGTCCGTGCGGCTGGAACACGTCGTTGGGACCGGGGCAGGCGCGATAGGTGTCCCGGTCGTGCTCCGGCGGCAACGCTCCCGCGGGAAATATCTCCTGGACGCGGTGATCACGAAGGCTCACCGCGTAGACGGGACCCTCCGAATCGGAGTAGCGTCCCGACGCGATTACCCAGGGGGCGCCCGGAACCGCGTAAAGATCTTCCGGATTGGTCGTGCCGCAGACGAAGTTCACATCTCCGGCGGGATCGCAGGTCGGGGCCGTCTGGGCGCCCAGAGAGTGCCCGCTGACAACACCCAACACCGACGCGAGGAACACGAGCACTCGCAACATGGCGCACCTCCAGACTGTCGTGACGCCGGAAGCATACCAGTGCTGCAATCGGTGCGCTGTAGTTTGGCCAGACCGCGACGAAGGCCCCGTGCGGGGCGAGGGTTCGAGCTGCGGTCAGGCAGGATCACCAATTGACATGTGTACCGGCACGCGGTACAGATATTGACGATGCTCGGAAGCCCTCGGACCTCGACTTCCAATGCCGAGTTCTGGTTGCGCCGACAGACGACTTGGGATCTCGTTCAGGCGCGCAAGGACGAACACCGGATCAACGTCGAGCGATACCAGCCGCACACGTCGGTATGAGGTCGGGCATTCCTGGCGTTGGTGTCGCTAACGTTGCGCGAATGAGTCCCAGAGCCGCAACCGGCGCGTTGCGCCGCGGTTTGGCCCTACTCCTGATCGGTTCGGCGTCCACCAGCGCGGGCGCGGGAGCCCCGCAGTCGTCAAGCGTGCCGGGCATGGTGCGGGTGACGATCGAGGTGGAGCTGTCGTGCCCTTCTTGCGCCGTCGGGCTTGAACGGCGGCTGCGCCGCCTGGACTACGTCGCTGATGTCGAGGTCAGCGCCCCCGACGCGCAGATCGTCCTCGCCGTCGAGCCCGGCCGCCACCTGGACCTTGCCGCGGTGTGGGACACGGTGCGCAACGCCGGGTTCATTCCCGACGGCCTGGCAGTCATCGCCATCGGGCACGTTACCGAGATGAACGGTGCGCCCGCCCTCGCCCTCGCACCCGACTTCGCCCTCCCGCTCGTCGAAAGCGACGGCCTCACGGCCCTGGCGACGGGGGTGGGTGATCAACCGGTAAGTGTGTCGGGACGCTGGCACCCGCCGCCGGAAGGCGCCGGACGACTGCAGGTCGAGTCATTTGAGGTCCGTTAGCGCGGACCGCTGAGTGCGGGGCTTCACGCCCCGTCTACCGGGCTTCCCCCGTGGCAGCCCGCTCCTCGGCGCGGTAGCCGGCGAGAATGCCCTCCATGCCGAGATTGCCCTCGTGGCAGGCATACTCGAACAGCGGATCCGGGCTCCGCCGGAGCGGGATCATCACCGTCCAGGGGCGCGTCCACGTGGTCTCGTCGTGGAACGTGACCTCGTAGTGGATCGTATCCGGCGCGGCGCGCGTGAACCGCTCCACGACAACGAGGTCCTCGGACGCTCCCCAGAACGCCCCGAGGCGAGAGTAGTTGCGCGTCTCCACCACCAGCGTGTCTCCCTCCCACCGGCCGCGCGAGTCGCCGTGCAACTGGCGAATCCCGCCGTTCGGGTGGGGCGTTCCGTCGATCGGGATCACGCGCGCGTCGTGAATCATCTCCATCAGGACCACAACGTGGTCGCGGCTCTGGAAGATCTGGTAGTAGCTGTTGTAGCCGGCGAACAGGGACGGCACGCCGTACGTTATGCAGCGCTCGCTCAGCGGCCGGTCGGCCCACGAGTCGGCCTTCTCGGCGATGGGGGGCGGCGGCTGCCCCCGACCGGCGCGCTCGGCGTCCGGCGTCCGCGGCGGAATCCGCCCGTCGGGAGGATCGACGATCAGGGAGGTCCGGTTGTCGAAGTCGCGCTCGACGAGCCAGAACTGGTTGTAGTTGCCGGTCGCCGGGTCGTAGGAATCGACGTCGGTGACGCCGGCCAGGGCCGCCAGCGCCAACTGATCGCCGAAGACGGCGTCCTGGCCGCTCGCTGTCACGTCGGCCGCGGCGGCCCTGAACGCGGCGAGCTCCTCGTCGGTCAGGCTGCTCTTGCCGGCCCACGCCGCCGGGCGCTCGAGCGGCGTGGCGTTGTTGTTCGCCCACACGCCCTGCAGGTCCGGGTGGCCATCCGGCGTGCGCGGGACGCTCCACTCCCCGGCCGGTTGAGCCGCCGCCCCGGACGCTATCGCAACCGACGCCAGGACGACGACGAAGACGGCAACGTAACGTCCAGCCATGGGATTCCTCCGCTCCGACGCTGCCGGATTACTCCGTGACAGTGTAGTCCGCCACCCACTCGTGGGGGCCCCAGTGGATGACCAGCCGGCCCGCACCCGCCGCGACCGGCGTGAGGGCGGCGCCGAGCGGACGCGAGGCAAGCCCGCCCTGCGAGTAGGCCAGATCGACCTCGAAGGCATCGAACGCCGGATCGTGCTGCGTGCCCCACGAGTCGGCCTCGTGGTTGAACACCAGCCGCCAGCCGTTCCCATGCCGCTTCAGCCACAAACCGTAGGAGCCGGCGAAGCCCGGCGCCAGATTGCCGGTCGGAACCGCCGCGTCGCCGAAACTCAGCGGAACCTCGTTCCGGAGGCGGAGCACCGCCGCCTGCGTCAGGCGCAGGACCTCGCCGTCAGCCAGCGCCGCGACCGCTGCGAAGTCCGCCAGATCCACGCTCTGCTCCTGCCAGAAGAGCACCTCCAGACGCTTGCCGCCCGGA
This sequence comes from Acidobacteriota bacterium, assembly GCA_009838525.1. Classification (NCBI taxonomy): domain Bacteria; kingdom Pseudomonadati; phylum Acidobacteriota; species Acidobacteriota bacterium. Next base: position 104,678 of record VXRJ01000035.1, on the reverse strand, counting down.
ATCTCGATGGTCGACGCGTGCCTCTCGGCGAGCCGCGCCAGGCGGTAGAGGGCGCTGGTGTCGGCGTCGAACGGCAGCGACTCCCTTTCGTTCGCGACGCGGGGACCCTCCTCCTCCTCTTCATCCGGCTCGGGCGTCTCGTCGTCTTCGTCCGATTCCGGGGGTTCGGCAAGGTGGAAGTCGGCCGTCCAGCGGTGGTCGCTCCAGCGCAGCACCAACTGCCCGGCGGCCTCGCCGGTGGGAACCAGCGCCGCCGCAAGCGTCTCCTGCGCCCCGTCGGCGTCCCGGGTCAGCGGGACCTGACCGATCACCGCGCTATCCCTCCCGGCGGCGGCTGCGTTCTGCCCCGTTTCGCTCTCCTCCGCTTCGTCGCCGTCCGCCTCGTCCGGACCGGAGTCCGGCTCTCCCCGCAGATCGAGCGACCAGCCGCCGGCGGTGCGCGCCAGCCAGAGCTCCAGGGTCGTCCTCGCCGGGTTCGGCGACTCGCTGCCGCCGGGTTGCGAGCCGTCGAGCGTACCGATGCGCAGCCGCGGCAGGGCCTCGATCGTGCCGACGCGGACCCGCGTGCCCGACGCGGACTCGGTCGCCGCCAGCAGTTCACGATGCGCGGGATCCGCCGCGCGGAGTCCCGTCTCGAAGGAAACCGCGACCGGACGCAGGTTCAGTGTGAGTTCCGTGCGGACGACGTCCGCCGGCTCGGACTCTGCGCCCTGCCCGGCCCCGGCGCTCGCCGGGACCAGCAGGCAGGCGCCCAGAACCAGCGCCGACAGCCCGGACTTCGCGCAAGACATCGGCTGCGACTGCAAGGCCGTCGCCCGTCAGTCCTGATCGTTCGTCGTCGATCCGTCGTCGCCGAGCTCGGTGTAGCTGATGAACGCCAGAGCCATCTCGTCGTTGGTCCGCTGGCCGAACCCGACGCTGAGGTCGCCGTCGAAGCCGCGGCGCACGCCGCGCTCCTCCGTGCTGTCGTACCAGAAGCTCGCCTCGATGCGCGTACCCTTCGGCAGCAGCTTCGGCTCCTTGTACTTGTAGGTCACCTGCCAGCTCTGGTCGTAGTGCGGGACGTCGAGCAGCAGCTCCTCGCGGCCGTCCGGGTAGAAGGCGGTGTAGCGGGACGCGATCGCGCGCAGGTGCGCGTGCGGCCACAGATTGAGCACCAGGATGTCCTTCTCGAGCGTGCGGGCCATCCCGACCCGATAGCGCGGATGGTTCGGCGGAATCTCGAACCCGTTGTTGCCCAGGGTGTCGGTGAGGACCTGGTGGGCCACCGGCCGCTCCTCGACGAAGAACCCGACCTCGGCCTGGCTCGTGAACGACGTACCCGGCCCCGGCTCCTTGTTGAAGTGCATGTTGAAGTTGAGGACCGAGCCCTTCTCGATCAGCAGGCCATAGCCGTCGGGCAGCATTCCCGACTCGGCGCCCTCCGCCACGCAACTAAGCAGGCCGCCGAGCGCCACCGCCGACTTGTTAGCGCCGGTGAGGACCTCGCCATCCTCGGGCCGCACGAACGCGCACATGTGGTGCACGCCCGGGCCTTCGGCGCCCGTGCGCAGCTCCCAGCCGCGCACCCAGACGTCCTCCGGCACCACATCCTCCGGGATCCGCACGTCGAACGAGATGTTGATGTCGAAGGCGTCGTCCGGCACCACGAACGGCTCTTCCATGCGGACGACGAAATCCGGCGTCCCGTGGGACCACCCGTCATGCAACTCCTCCGCCCAGACCGGCGCCGGCGGCGCATCGGCCGGGCTGCCGGCGGGCGCGCCCGCGTCGACCCAGCCCAGAATCGTCTCGATCTCCGCGTCGGTCAGGCCGCGCTCGTTTTCGAAGACGCCCTTGGGCTCGGACGCGAACCAGGGCGGCATCTCGCGCGACTCCACCTTGCGGGCGATGGCGCGGGCCCAGGGACGCGTCTCCTCGTAACTCATGAAGGACATCGGGGCCACGAGGCCGCTGATGTTGAGTCCCGACGGCCGGTGGCACGTCTGGCAGTTCTCCTGAACGATGGGAAGCACGTCCTTGTAGAACGTCGCCCCGTCCTCGTTGGCCGCCGCCGCCGGACCCGCCGACGCGAACACGACGCCGAGCGCCGCAACAACCGACACGGTGCGCAGAAAGGTGGTCATTCGTGAATCTCCTCGCCGGCCGCGCGGAAGGCCGACAGACGTAAGTCGTCCGCATAATGTTACACCCTCCGCCGGGTGTCGTCACGTGCCGATTCCCATCTACAATGGCGCGCGACAGCCGACTCGGGATTGTGGAACACGGGATGTCGGATTCCCGGGGAGCATGCGATGCTGCGACAGCGTTTCGGCCGTTTCCTGCCTCTGCTTGCCATCGCTTCATTGACCGTGCTCGTCGCGGCGGCACAGTCCGATGAAGATGCCGGCTTCGTTCCCGTCACCGACGCCATCCTCGAGGATCCGGCGCCGGGCGACTGGCTCATGTGGCGCCGCACGCAGAACGGCTGGGGCTACAGCCCGCTCGACCAGGTGAATCGCGACAACGTCGCCGACCTGCGCCTGGTGTGGACTCGGGCCCTCGCGGAGGGCGCCCAGGAGGGAACGCCGCTGGCCTACGGCGGCACGCTGTTCATGCCGAACCCGAAGGACCACCTGCAGGCCATCGACGCGGTGACCGGCGACCTCCGGTGGGAGTACCGGCGCGACATTCCCGAGGACGTCCCCGAGATCATGGGCGGCCTGACCGATAACAACCGGAACGTGGCGATCTACGGCAGGACGATCATCGACACCAGCAACGACGACTACGTGTATGCCCTAGACGCGGTGACCGGCGAGCTCGTCTGGGAGACGCAGATCTTCGACTACCGGGTGCATCCGGCCCGGCATTCCGCCGGCCCGATCATCGCCGGGGGCAAGGTCGTATCGGGGCGGAGCTGCCGCCCGCGGGCGGGGCCCGTCTCGTGCGTCATCGTCGCCCACGACGCCGCCACCGGCGCGGAGCTGTGGCGGACGCGCCTGGTGCCGCGGCCCGGGGAGCCGGGCGACGAGACGTGGGGCGGCGTGCCGTACGAGGAGCGCATGCACGTCGGCTCGTGGATGGTGCCGAGCTACGACGCCGAGCTGGACCTGGTCTACGTCGGCACCTCGGTCACGTCCCCGGCGCCGAAGTTCATGCTCGGCGGCGTCGACAACCAGCACCTCTACCACAACTCGACGCTTGCGCTCGACGGCCAGACGGGCGAGATCCGCTGGTACTACCAGCACCTGAACGACCACTGGGACCTCGATCATCCCTACGAGCGCATCCTCGTGGACACGGCGGTCGCTCCGGACCCGGACGCGGTTTCCTGGATGAATCCGCGGCTGCGGCGCGGCGAGGAGCGCCGGGTCGTGACGGGCATTCCCGGCAAGACCGGCGTCGTGTACACGCTCGACCGCGAGACCGGGGAGTTCCTCTGGGCGACCCCGACCATCGCCCAGAACGTCATCAGCGACATCGACGGCGCCACCGGCGAGGTCACCGAGAACGCCGAGTTGATCTTCACCGCCCTGGGGCAGGAGGTGCTGTCATGCCCGTCCTGGGGCGGCGGCAAGAACTGGCCGGCGGGCGCCTACAGCCCGCTGACCAACACCATGTACTTTCCGCTGCAGAACACCTGCGCGCGCGTGCTGTCGACGATGGAGGGCGGGCTTGCCATCTACCGCCTGGCCGCCCGGTTCCAGCTTGCGCCGGGCACGGAGAACCTCGGCACCGTGCACGCGATCAACGTGGAGACCGGTGAGAGCGCCTGGCTGCACGAGCAGCGGGCCGCCACGTTTGCGCTGGTCGCGACCGGCGGCGGGCTCGTCTTCGGCGGCGACGGTAACGGGCGGTTCCGGGCGTTCGATGACGAATCGGGTGAGGTGCTGTGGGAGGTCAACCTCGGGTCGCCGGTCACCGGTTTTCCGATCACCTATGCCGTCGACGGACGGCAGTACGTCGTGGCCAGCACTGGCACGCGGCGATCGGGTCTGACGCCGGAGTTGAGCCCGAGCGCGGGGAACAACCTCTTCGTTTTCGCTCTGCCTGAATGACCATCGGGCACCGCGCCTGACGGGCCTCGGCGGGGCGAGCGTTTTGCTCAGGAGATGCCGACGCTGGAGCCACCTTACTACGGCGTGAATCTGGTGGATGTGCGCCGGGAGCACTACGACGCGATCTTCCAGAATATCGAACTGCAGGTGCAGGGCGCCGCCCAGCTCTTGGGTGGCCGACTGCACTTCTACTCCGTGACGGACTACGGAGAGATTCGGCGCGTGATCTTCATCATCTACTTTGAGACCTTCCCCGACTCACTCGCAGGACTAGTCCCCGATCAGGCCAACGACGTGACCCAGTTTCCCGACATCTGGTCGGGGTCCGACCTCTGGTCGGAGTTCGCACGCCTGGCGGAGGGCTACACGTGGTGGGTCACGCCTGCGCTGCCAGCGAACGAGATCCCGTAGGTCTCACGGTTGCCCAATTGCCACATCCGAAGCCGGAACCTCGGGCGAAGTCGCTAATCGCCGTCGGCGCGCTTGCCATGGCGGTCGTTTGGGCATCCGAGGAGTGACGAGGCCTCGATGGCGTTCGGCGCCGGCGCCACACTCCTCACCGCTGCGTTACTCGCCGCCCACAGCATCACGACGCGCAGGCGGCCTTGACGGGACGGAAGCTCGCCGAGGATGGCATCGAGATCGACTCGAATACATCGATTCCCCACTGGGACGGCGAGCGGCTTTCCGATGCTCGAACAGCTTCATAGGGTCGTGTGCCGTTTCGCCTGCCAGTCCTTCGCGTGAGCAAGACCACGCAACATCCCGAAGTCAAACCGGGAAAGGGGGTTGAGTGAGTCACGCAGCTGCTTGAGGGCCGTAGGCCGCTCGCCAAGTTCGGCACCGATCGCGCCGAGCATGCCACGCACGCGCGGCGGCTCGCTGGCCGCGACTCCGAGGAGCCTCCGGAAGCGCCCGCCCTGGCGACAGAGACTCAGCGTGCGCTGGACCGTGTCGTCGGGCGAGAGTTCGCTCGACCTTCCGGCCCGGCGCAGGAAATCGAGCAGGGCAGCGTCGGTTTCGGCCAGCTTCTTCCAGGCTTCGGGTCGACGGGTATGGACCACCGTATCGCTACCCAGGAGCTTTCGGGGCAGCCGATAGCCGCTCGTTGACACTTCACTGCGGCCGGCGCTTTGCGTTGTAAACCCCAGGAGATTCGCGGCTGCAATGCCGGCGGGGAAAACGGGCTTGCCCCGCGTAGTTGCGAGCTTGCGGATGGCGGCCGGGTTGGGCCGGCTCGTACCCAGAACGGTTTGCCGAGGACGGTAGTAGACGCCCTTGCTCAATCGTTCCAGTTTTCCCTCGCGGACCAGACGGGACAGTGCCTGCGCCAGCGCCGCGGGCGGGAGACCGGGGAAATCGTCGAAGCGCCAGAGACGCTCCCTGCCCCTTTCGATCCGCTGCCGAACCCGGTGGGCCGCCGATCGTGGTGAAGCGGGAGGTTCCGTGCGCCTTGCCATGTCTCCACTCTGGACACGGCAAGAAGAAATGTCAAGTTTTTAAGCAGAAAAACTTGACTGTTTCGGGGCATGGTTCCCGCGAAGTTCCCGGGCAGCCCCGCCGGGCGACTACTGCCCGTCCTGTTCTTCCAGCGCCCCGGCGAGAATGACCGCCATCGAGTAGTTCCCCTCGTGACAGGCGTACTCGAAGACGGGCTCCGGGTTGAGCTTCATGGGGACTTCGTACTTCCACGTCGCGGTCCAGGTGGTGGAATCGTCCACCGTCACCTCGTAGAGCAGCACGTCTGGGCCCGCACGCGTGAAGCGCTCCGTCAGATTCAGGTCGGCGCTCGCTCCGCCGCGCATGAAGCTGGTCTCGCGCAGGAAATTCTTCGTCTTGACGACGAGCGTGTCGCCGTCCCACTCGCCGCGCGACTCGCCGGCCCACTGCTTCAGCCCCGTGTAAGGGCGGCCGTCGAGCGGAATGAACCGCGGGTTGTGGTTCATCTCGTTGTAGATCACCACTTCGTCCCGCGTCTGGAACAACTGCATGTTGTTGTTGTAGCCGCCCGGCGTCATCGGCGGACCGGCATTGAAGCCGGTGATGCAACGCACCTGCAGGCCATTGGCGCCCAGGTCGTCCACCCAGCCGCCTGGCGTCGGCGTGTGGGGGCCGACCCCTTCGCGCGCCTCGGTCAGGTCCGCGCGCTTCTGCTCCGCCTCCGGCGTGAGCGGCGGGATCCGGCCGCTCGGCGGATCTATCACGAGCGAGGTTCGGCCGGTCGCGATGACTTCGGTGCCACGGTCGAACCAGAAGTTGTTGTACGAGCCGGGCGCCCCGTCAACGCCCCGATCGACGTTCCCGGACGGGTCTGACGCGGTGCGCCGGGCAGGTCGGGCGGCCAGCTCGGCGTTCCGGTCGAGCGCCTCCTGGTTCAGGTCTGCCGCCTCCTCGTCAGTGAGGAACTCCTGATCGGCGCGATCCTCCGGCCGCTCCATCGGCGTGATGGTGCGGAAGTCCCAGACCCCCTGCAGATCCGGAGCGCCCCACGATGTCCGGGGAGCCTCATCCTGCGCGAGAGCGGCAGCCGGGACGAGGAGGAAGAAGGCGAACAGCGACGTCCAGACGGTGATCTTCCGGCGTGACATGGGCACCTCCACTTGGAGGTCGAGAATAGCACACGGCCTGTCCAGCCCAGGTCAGAGGCCGCGCTGCAGATACGGGAGGAACGCGGTGGCGAGACCGAGGAACGCGAAGAACCCGAACATGTCCGTCATCGTCGTGATGAAGACCGCCGACGCCAGCGCCGGATCGAACTTCAGCGCGCGCAGGCTGAGCGGGATCAGCGTTGCCGCGATGGCGGCGATCAGCAGGTTGATCACCATGGCGCCGGCCAGGATCGCGCCGACGTAGGGGTTGCCGAACACCAGCCAGGCGATGACCGAGCCGGCGAGGCCGAGCAGCAGCCCGTTGGCCAGTCCCACCACCACTTCCTTGCCCAGCACGCGGCGGGCATTGCTCCAGGCGAGCTCGCCGATGGCGAGGCCGCGGACAATCACGGTCAGGGTCTGGGTCGCGGCGTTGCCGCTGACGCTCGCCACCACCGTCATCAACGCCGCCAGGGCCACCACCTGCTCGATCGTCGCCTGGAACTGGCGGATCACGAGGGCCCCGAGGGTGGCCGCCACCAGGTTGACGCCGAGCCAGGGCAGCCGCTTCCGCCATGCTTCCCAGGGCGAGGTCGCGATGTGCTCGTCAGCCGACACGCCGGCAAGACGCAGGATGTCCTCGGTCGCCTCGTCCTTGATGACGTCGATGACGTCATCCACGGTGATGATCCCCACCAGCTTGTTCTCGTCGTCCACGACCGGGATGGCGAGCAGGTTGTAGTTGGCGACCTCCAGGGCCACCTCTTCCTGGTCCGTATCGACCCGGGCGCTGACCAGTTCCGACGTCATGATCCGCTTGAGGGGAGTCTCGGGGGCGACCAGCAGCAGGCGGCGGAGCGAAACGACGCCGACCAGGTGGCGGCGCTCGTCGACCACGTAGAGATAGAAGACCATCTCCACCTCGCGCGACTGCTGCAGCGCCTCGATGGCCTCTCCCGCGGTCAGGTCCTCGGTCAGCGCGAAGACCTCCGGGTTCATGATCCGGCCGGCCGTCTGATCCTGGTAGGCCAGCAGGTCGGGCGCCTCGCCGGCGTCGGCGCGCCGCATCAGCTCGATCACCTCCGAGGACACCGGCTCGGGGAGCTGATTGATGAGGGCCGCGGCGTCGTCGCTCGGCAGCTCCTCGAACAGCGACACCAGCTCCGTCGGCGTCCGGCCGACGAGGAGCGTGGCGCTCACCTCCACCTCGACCTCACTGAGGGCCTCCATCGCGAGGCGGGGGTTGTGCTCGACGAGCGTGTTGAAGGCGTCGCTGCGGTTGGCGTCCGACAGCGCGGTCAGCACTTCGGCCAGGTCGGCCGGATGCTGCTTCTGAAGGAGGTTGAGGAGGTTAGCAGTCGCACCAATCCGCTGCAGTCGCTTGACTGAGTCGAGCACGACGTCGAGGCGACGGAGCGGCGGCATGACACTGTTCCGCGGAGCGGCAAGGCCCCACGACGGTTACGAGTATTCCGATCCCGGATCGTTGTCCCACTGGGTCGTTCACAGAGCCTTTGATGATAGCACGGGCATTCGCCCGAAGCACCCGCCGAGCGTCACGCGAACCGCCGTGGCCCAGCCGGGCTGCTAGCGCTCGAGGCCGAGCTCGCGCAGGATGCGGTCGTTCTCGCGCCAGCCAGTCCGGACGCGGACGTGGAGATCGAGGAAGACGCGCGTTCCGAAGAACCGCTCCAGCTCGTGCCTGGCCTCCGTCCCGATCTGCTTTATGCGGGCGCCCCTGCGACCCAGAACGATCGGTTTGTGCGTCGTCCGGTCGACGACGATCGAACAGTAGAGGCGCAGCAGGCCGCCCGCATCGCCCGCCCGGTCGTCCGCGCCGGCTTCGCCGGCCGCTTCCGCGGACACCTCCTCGAAGCCGTCCACCAGCACGGCGGTCGAGAAAGGCAGCTCGGCGCGCGTATGACGCAACAGCTTCTCGCGCACCGTCTCGGCGACAATCACCCGTTCCGGTTGATCGGTAACCATGTCGTCCGGGTAAAGGGGCTCCCCTTCCGGCAGCCGCTCCCAGAGCAGCTTCTCCAGGCCGTCGACGCCGTCTCCCGTAAGGGCGGAGATCGGCACGATGGCATCGAACTCCCGCTGTCGCCGGAACCAGTCGATCAGCGGAAGCAGGGTCGGCTTCGCGATGCGGTCGATCTTGTTGAGGGCCAGAATCACCGGCGCCTCGGCCCGATCGAGAAGCTCCAGGACGAACCGGTCCCCGGCGCCGGTACGCGTCGCGGCGTCGTGCACGACAACCAGCAGGTCCACCCAGCCGATCGTGTCGACCGCCTGATCGACCATCCGGACGTTGAGCCGGTGCATCGGCCGGTGGATGCCGGGCGTGTCGACAAAGACAATCTGGCCCCTGCGGGCAGGGTCCGGATCGCCGGCACGATGACTGACGCCGAGGATCCGTGTCCGGGTCGTCTGGGGCTTGTCAGAGACGATCGCCACCTTAGCCCCGACCAGCCGGTTCAGCAGCGTCGACTTCCCGGCGTTGGGCCGGCCGATGAGCGAAACGAAACCGGCCTTCATACGTCAGCGCGGGCATCGGGCGCGGCGCGGTCCTGCCGGCGCAGCCGCACGCGGTGGACGCGTCGGCGCTCGCCATCCAGCACGTCGACGACCAGACCGTCGAGATCAAACGACTCGCCGACCTGGGGCACGCGGCCGAGCCTGGCGAGCAGATAGGCGGCGACCGTGTCGCAGCCTTCGGCTTCGATCGCGACATCTAGCCGCTCGCACAGATCGTCGAAGCCGACGCGCCCGTCGAAGACGAAGCTGCCCTCCCCCTCATCGACGATCGGCTCCGTTTCGATGTCGTACTCGTCGCGGATTTCGCCGACGATCTCCTCCAGCAGATCCTCCACCGTCACCAGGCCCGCGGTGCCGCCGAATTCGTCATGCACGATCGCCATCTGCGCCTGGGCGCGCTGGAGCTCCCGCAGCAGATCGGCCACGCGCTTGGTCTCGGGAACGGAGTACGCGGGGCGAAGCAGCCGGCTCACAACCTGCTCACTGCCCGGAGTGTCGGTGAGGGCGACGAGGTCCTTCACGAAGACGAAGCCGAGCACCCGGTCCAGGCTCTCCTCGTATACGGGAAGGCGGGAATAGCGTTCCTCGACGAAGACCCGGCGCAGTTGGTCGAGCGTCGTGTCCGTCCGCACCGCGACGATATCGGGCCTTGGCGTCATGACCTCGCGCACCAGCGTGTCACCGAAGTCGACCACCGACTGCAACAGTTCCCGCTCCGCCTCTTCCTCGTCGTCGAGCGGCGTGCTCCCGTCGTGCGGATCGGCGGCCGTCTCCCGGGTCTCGTCCGCCGCCGCGGCGCCGTTCGCCCGCGGCGCCGCGCCATTGCCCCTATGCCCGGCCCCCCGCAGCAGGCGAAGCAAGGGCCGGGTCACCGGACGGAGCAGCACGACGACGACGTGGAAGGACGGCAGCAGGACCTCGATCACGCCCTCCGGGTTGCGCCGCACGATCAACATCGGCAGCAGATGGCCGCAGACCACGACGAAGGCGGCGAGGGCCGGCGCCACGACGACTACCGGAAGGACGTTGCGCGGCGTGCTGGCCAGGGCCAGGAGCGCGACGGCGACGATCACCAGCCCCTGCAACAGGCGGGCGGGCACGAACAGGCGCAGCGGATCGTCGAGATAACCCAGGCGATCGAGCCGTCCGCGCCGTTCCGCGCCCAGACGGAGCGGCAGGCGCATCAGCGTGGCGAACGCGGCCTCGACCGTGCCGACGTAGATGGAAGCACAGGCGAGCAGGAAAAGCAGAAGCGGCACGAAGGCGAACGCGGCGGGGATCATGCAATCCCCCCACGCCGCCGCAGCCGCCGCTCGACGCGCGCCATGCGTCCGTTGTCGCGCTCGTGGTCGTAGCCGAGCAGGTGCAGCAGACCGTGGAGCGCCAGGCAGCGGAACTCGGTCGCGAGCGGGTGCCCGGCCGAGCGCGCCTGACGCCGCGCGACTCCCGTCGCGATCACGATGTCGCCGAGATGACCGTTCGTCTCCGCGGGAAACGACAGGACGTCGGTCGGACGATCGATGCCGCGGAACTGACGGTTGAGGGATCGCATCTTCGCGTCGCCCACCAGGGCGACGGCCACCTCGCCCCGCGCGGCGCGCGGCGCGATGTCCTCGAGCCAGCGCCGGAGACCGACGTCGCGCCGAACCCGGCCACGGCCGTCGGTGACGGTAACGTGGAGCCGGGAAGTGCCTGGCGGAGGTTGGTCCGGACCCGCGTCGGGGTCCGTGTCGGCGTCGGGGTCAGCGTCGTTCATTTTGTCTCGGGCGGGGCGGCAGAAGCGGCGTCGGCTCCGTCACCGTCGCCGTCGGCCGGCGCCAGCGCATCGTATGCCCTGACGATGGCCTGGACGAGCTTGTGCCGCACCACGTCCCGTTCGGTGAAGTAGATCATCGACACGCCGTTGACATTGCGCAGCACCCGCAGCGCCTGCTTGACCCCCGACGTGCAGCCGGGCGGCAGGTCGATCTGGGTGATGTCGCCGGTCACCACCGCTTTCGAGCCGTAGCCGAGCCGCGTCAGGAACATCTTCATCTGCTCGGCGGTGGTGTTCTGCGCTTCATCCAGGATGACGAACGCATCGTTCAGCGTCCGCCCCCGCATGAAGGCGAGCGGCGCGATCTCGATGACGCCCTGCTCGAGCAGGCGCTCCACCCGCTCGGCGGGCAGCATGTCGTACAGCGCGTCGTACAGGGGACGCAGGTAGGGATTCACTTTTTCCTGCAGATCACCCGGCAGGAACCCCAGCTTCTCTCCCGCCTCGACGGCCGGGCGGGCAAGGACGATCCGGCTCACGCGCTTCGCCACCAGGTAGGCGACCGCCTGCGCCATGGCGAGGTAGGTCTTTCCGGTGCCGGCCGGACCGATGCCGAAGACCAGGTCGTGACGCTCGATCGCGTCGAGGTAGCGCCGCTGTCCCAGATTGCGTGGCTTGACGTGCCGCTGGCTCGACACCTGCACCGGTGTTCGTACGAACACGTCGCGCAGGTCGATCTGCACGTCGTCGTTCACCAGCTCGGAGGCGCGCCGGACGTCCTCGCGCGAGAAGGTGTGTCCCTCGCGCAGGAGCCCGGTGAAATGGTCGATGACCCGTTCGGTCCTGGCGAGGTCCTTCGCGTCGCCGATCACCACCAGCTCGGCGCCAGCGGTCGAGATCTCGACGTCGAACTGATCTTCAATCTGGCGGAGGTTCTCGTCCCGGGCGCCGAAAAGGGTTTCGAGCCCCTCGTCGGGAATGGGGATCTTGACGGATGCTGTCGCGGCAGACGTAGGTATCGGTCTTTGTCCCCTGGGAGCTTGCGCCGCAGAAGTTTCGCGCCAGCGAAACCTCCAACGCGCCGCCCGCGGCGCGCTCTTGCGCCGGCGAAACTTCCAACGCGCCCGCAAGGGCGCGCCTGCACAATGAGTAGCACGCCCCCGCGCAGGGGTCAAGGACGCGCGCGCAGCGTGTTCTGCCGGCCTGGAGGCCGGCGCACCAGTACGCCCGTCATCCGTCGTCCAAGTGGAGATCCCGAAGCTGTCGGCGGTCGACTGCGGACGGCGAACCAGCCATCAAGTCGACCGCGGCGGCGGTCTTGGGGAACGCCATCACGTCGCGGATGGACGACTCGCCGGCGACCAGCGCCACGATACGGTCGAGACCGAGCGCGATGCCGCCATGGGGCGGCGTGCCGTACCCCAGCGCGTCGAGAAAAAAGCCGAACCGCGCCTTGGCTTCCTCGTCGCTGATCTTCAGAAGCCGGAAGATCCGCGCCTGCAGCGCCGCGTCGTGGATTCGGATGCTGCCACCGCCGATTTCGCTCCCGTTCAGCACCAGGTCGTAAGCCCGCGCCCGCACACCGGCGGGATCATCCTCGAGGCGTTCGACGTCCTCCGGTCGAGGCGACGTGAACGGATGGTGCATGGACACAAGGCGCTGCTCCGTCTCACTCCATTCGAGCAGCGGAAAGTCGACCACCCAGCTCAGGGCGACCTTTCCGGTGTCGATCAACCCATGTCGCTCCGCCTGCTGCAGGCGGATCCGCCCGAGCACTTCGGACGCCTCGTGTCCCTCCCCCGCCGCCATCAACGTCAAGTCGGCGGCTCCCGCGCCGGCCAGCGCGACCGCCTGCTCCAGCGACTCCGGCCCGGCCGCCTTCAGGATGGAACTCTGCATCGCGCCGTCCTCCGACCGCCGAGCCCAGACCAGGCCCTTCGCGCCGGCCGCGATCGCGCCATCGACAATCTGATCCAACTGGGCGCGCGCCTGGCCGCCCGCGCCCGGAACGACGAGCGCCCGGACCGACCCACCCGCCTCCACGATCCCGCGGAAGACCTTGAACTGCCCGGCGCGGAACGCGTCCGACACGTCGCGCAACGGCAGTTCGAAACGCAGGTCCGGCTTGTCGCTCCCGTAGCGCGACATAGCCTCGTCGTAGGTAAGCCGCGGGAAGGGCGCCTGGACGTCGCGGCCGACAACCCGGAAGACCGCCTGCATCAGACGCTCCACCACGCCGAAGACGAGCTCCCGGTCAGCGAAGCTCATCTCGATGTCGACCTGCGTGAACTCCGGCTGCCGGTCCGCGCGCAGGTCCTCGTCGCGGAAGCACTTGACGATCTGGAAGTAGCGGTCCATGCCGCTGATCATCAGAATCTGTTTGAAGATCTGCGGCGACTGCGGCAGTGCGTAGAACTTGCCCGCGTGCAGCCGGCTCGGGACGAGGAAGTCGCGCGCTCCCTCCGGCGTCGACTTCGTCAGCAGCGGCGTTTCAATCTCCCAGAAGCGGTCGGAGTCGAGGCTCTGGCGGATCGCCTGCGCGATCCGGTGGCGCAGGCCAATGTTCCCGCGCATCCGGGCGCGGCGCAGATCGAGGTAACGGTAGCGAAGACGCACTTCCTCGGAAACCGGCGTCTCCTCGTCGATTTGGAACGGCGGCGTAGGTGACTCGTTTAGCACACGAATCTCGCGGGCCGCGACCTCCACCTCGCCGGTTTCCAGCTTCGGGTTGAGGGTCTCCTCCGAGCGGCGTTCCACGGGACCGCGGACGGCAACGACGAACTCCGGGCGAACCCGCTTCGCCGCGGCGATCACCTCTGCTCCGTCACGCGCCACCACCTGCGTGATGCCGTACCGGTCGCGAATGTCGAGGAACGTGACGCCCCCGAGATCGCGCACCTTGTGGACCCAGCCGTTCAGCACTACGTCGGTTCCGACGTCCACCGGCCGCAGTTCGCCGCAGGTGTGCGTCCGGATGGGGAATGCGCCGGTTTCGCGCGTGGCTGTCGAGTCAGTCGTCATGCCTGCTTCCGTTCCGCAACGAACCGCCGCACGATCTCGTCCCGCGGCACCGTCGTCTGTTCACTCGTCTCCATCTCCCGGACCGTCACCTCGCCTCTCGCCAGTTCGTCTTCCCCCAGTATCAGCGCCCGCCGCGCGCCGGTGCGGTTCGCCCGCTTCATCTGCGCCTTGAGCGAACGTGGTTCGTAGTCCACCAGCGCGACCAGTCCGGCCTGCCGCAGCTCGCGCGCCAGCAGGTGGGCCGGCTCCCGCGCCGAGTCTCCCGCCGCCACCACGAACGCATCGGGCCGTCGCGGCCCCGTCCCCGCCGGCATCGCCAGCAGCAGGCGCTCGAGGCCGGCGGCGAATCCGATGCCGGGACGGTCGGGACCGCCGAGTTGCGCCACGAGGCCGTCGTAGCGCCCGCCTCCGAGGAGCGCGTTCTGCGCGCCGAGACTCCCGCCCACCACCTCGAAGGTGGTGCGCATGTAGTAGTCGAGACCGCGTACGAGCCGGTGCGACACCGTGAAGTCCAGACCGAGAGCGGTCAGCAGTTCCGTCACCTGCTCGAAGTGCGCGCAGCAGCCGTCGCACAGGTTATCGATCGTATGCGGCAGCGTATCGATGTTCGCCTGGCACTTCTCCACCTTGCAGTCGAAGATGCGGAGCGGGTTGGTTTCCGCCCGGCGCTGACAGTCACCGCACAGCGCGCCGCGCCGGTCGGCCAGCGCGTCGGTCAGCGCACGGCTGAATCCCGGGCGGCACTCGCGGCAACCGACCGAGTTGATCACGAGCGTCGCATCGTCGATGCCGAGCGCCTGGACCATCGACACGGCCATCTCGATGACTTCGGCGTCGAGCGATGCGTGGGCTACCCCGAACACTTCGACATCGAGCTGGTGGAACTGCCGATAGCGCCCCTTCTGCGGCCGCTCGTAGCGGAACATCGGCCCGAAGCTGAAGAGCTTGGTGACCGGGAACTCCTGCTCCAGCGCATGCTCGACGAACGCCCGCACCATGCTGGGAGTAGCCTCAGGCCGGAGCGTGACGCGTTCGCCGCCTTTGTCCTCGAAGCTGTACATCTCCTTCTGCACGATGTCGGTCGTCTCGCCGGTCCCCTTCTCGAACAGCTCCTGCCGCTCGATGACCGGCGTCCGGATTTCACGGTAGCCATAGCGCGCGCACGTGTCCCGTACGACCGACTCGAGCCGCTGCCAGCGTTCGGTCTCTCCCGGCAGAATGTCGTGCGTACCGCGAACCGCAGGAATCATGGAATGCTCGGATGGGACAACAGTGACGGCGGATGCCCAACGGGCGGCGGCGCTAACCGCCGCGCGTGTGCATCTCCAGATGCGGTTCGCGCCGAAGGACCTCCACCGGCACGAGCGCCTCCCGGCGCTCGGCCGACAGACGCACTTCCGCGCCGCGGTCCGTCCGCTGTCTCCAGATCGCTTCTATCAGCGCGCGCAACTCCTCCCGCGTCGCCCCGTCGCGCAGCCGCTTGCGCAGGTCGGTCCCGGCGCTCGCATAGAGGCAGCGGTACCACAGTCCGTCCGCGGTCAGCCGGCTCCGGTCGCACGACCGGCAGAACGGCTCGGTCGTCGACGAAATAATCCCGAAAGTCTGCCCGCTCGGCAGGCGGAAGCGATCCGCCGGCGCGGTAGACCCCGGCTCGTCGATAGCGTCGGCCGATCCGAGTGCGTCACCGATTACCCGAAGCATCTCGGCGCGCGACACGACGTCGGCGATCGACCAATGGGTCGCGCCGCCGACATCCATGTACTCGATGAAGCGCAACTCCGCGTCCGCCTCCCTCGCATAAGCGAGCAGGTCGATCAACTCGTCGTCGTTCACGCCGCGGATCACCACCGTGTCGATCTTCAGCCCGGTGAACCCCGCATCCCGCGCCGCGGCGAGCCCCGCCCGGACGCGGTCGACGCCGTCGAAACGGGTCAACGCCCGGAACCGATCGGCGCGCAGGGTATCGAGACTGACGGTCAGGCGGTGCAGGCCAGCCTCGTGGAGCGCCTGCGCCTGCTCGGCCAGCAGCATCCCGTTCGTCGTCAGCGCCAGGTCGCGGATGCCTGGTCGGGCCGCCAGCCGTGCAATCAGTTCCGGCAGGTCCTTGCGGAGGAGCGGCTCGCCGCCCGTCAGACGGACCCGGTCGACGCCGGCATCGGTGAACGCCTCGACTATCGACTGGGTCTCCTCGAAGGTGAGGATGTTCTCACGCGGGAGCCAGACGTAGTCCATCTCCGGCATGCAGTACTGGCACCGGAGATTGCACCGGTCGGTAACCGAGATCCGCAGGCTGCGCAGCGGCCGATCGAGCGTGTCACGCACCGGCATCGGCCCAATTATCGCACCTGGCTTCGCACGACGGGGCGCGTACGCGCCCTGTGTGGCCCGTTGGAAGTCTCACGGCCGCGTAGAAGTTCCGCTGGCGCGCAGCTTCTACGGCCAAGAATGCCTAGCCGACGCTGACCGGCTCGTCCTTCTTGGCGGTCTTCAGGCCCTGGATCTGGACCAGGGGCTCCTGCTGCTCTTTCAGGACGTGCTGGCGGTAGAGGGCGGCCATCTGCGCGTCGTGCGCCGCCTGCTGCGGATCCGCCGGCTTGCCGTTGCCGCCGTTCGCCGCCGCCTTGGCCGCGGCGCGGGCGGCAAGCTTTTCCTGCCGGGCGTTCTTGGCGATCCCCGCATCGTCGAGGTCATGCTGCTCGCCGGCCGCGACCGCCTCCGGATCGAGCACCAGCGAGTGCTCGGTGGTATTGAGCTGCACGTGCTTCCCGCCGGCGAAGATCTCGTGCCTCCCGCGCTCCTCGTACCACTTCGTCAGCGTGGCGGTCATGTGCATCTTCTCGATGATGTTCCGCCAGCCGATGCCGGTGTTGTAGGCGCAGAACGAGATCTCGCCTTCCTGCGTCGCGTACGGAATGATGCAGCGCTCGGTGCGCCGGAAGTCGTAGTTGAACAAGTCCTGGAACCACATGCCGGCCACGAAGAGGAAGTTCCAGCGATCACCGCGGCGCTTCGCGATGTCATTCTGGGTCCGGTCGCCCGACACCTTGCCATAGTCCTTGCCAGTCGCCCCGAACGTCTTGTCGAACTTCTTCAGCAGGTCGGCCAGCTTGAAGTGGGTCGGCGCATTGAACGGGTCGTAGTTCCGCATCAGCGCCAGCCCCATGCCGAGGACCGAACGGAACCGCCCGCCGGCCGCGTCGTTGACCCGGGCAATGTCCTTGGCGAGCTGCTCGCCCCGGACGAACTTGGTGAAGGGCACCGCCTCCTTCGTCTCCTTGTCGATCATCACGGCCATGCCGACACCGCAGTTCGGGTGGCAGCCGCAATTGAGCTGGCCCCAGTTCTCCTCCGGACCGTGCACCAGGTCGGCCCAGTCGGTGAACGTCCCCATGAAGGAGATCGGGAACCAGTCGCGCGCCGGCTCGCCGATGCCGGTCTGGTCCTTGACGTCGTGGGCCAGGTGCGAAAGCGTGTAGCGCTGCGCCTTGCGGCGCTCGTCGGTGATCTCCTCGTCGCGGCCGGTGAACGACACCGGCTGGAACGACAGGAAGCTGATGGTCTTCGGGTTGTCGAGCGCGAACTGCACGACGCGGCCCACCTGCTCGTTGTTGATCCCGTTGATGATCGTGATGACCGGCACGATGTCGACGCCGGCCTTGTGCAGGTTCTCGATCGCCCGCAGCTTGACGTCGAACAGGTTGCCGACGAGACGGTGCGAGTTCGCGGCGTTGCCGATGCCGTCGAACTGCAGGTAGGCGTAGCGCAGGCCGGCGTCCGCCGCCGCGCGAGCGAAATCGTAGCTCTTGGCGAACTCGATGCCGTTGGTCGCCGCCTGCACGCTGTTGTAGCCCACCTTCCGCGCGTAGCGGACGGCGTCGAGGAAGTAGGGCGAGATGGTCGGCTCGCCGCCGGAGAACTGCACCGACATCTGCCGCTTCGGCTTGATGGAAATGGCGTTGTCGAGCAGCGTCTTGATGTCGTCCCACGACAGTTCATGGACGAAGCCGACCTGGTTCGCGTCCATGAAGCAGGGATCGCACATCATGTTGCAGCGGTTGGTCAGGTCGATCGTCAGGACCGATCCGCGTCCGTACTTGATCGTGCTGCTGCCGTGGTTGTGCAGTTTCGCGTCGTTGTGGGCGCGGATGTCGCTCCCCGGGAACGACTCCTCGAGGTGCTTGAAGAACTCCGTGTCGATGGCCATCACGTCCTCGAAGACCCCGTGCACGGGGCACTCCTTGACCATCAGGATCTTCCCGTCGCGCTCGACGATCTGCGCCTTGATCTCTCCCACCTTCTCGTTGAGGAGAATCTTGTAGTCCTTCTTTCCGTCGAGGATGTCCTGCCGCGCTTCGCGGACGCACGTCGGGCAGAGCGAGTCGGTCTCGCGCGGCCATCCGAGGGGCGGCTTCACCTTCTCGTGCGACTTCAGCAGCGGCTTGTCGGACCAGTTCGGCGTGAACGACGGACGCTGGCTGAACGCATTGAACCGGTCATAGAAGAACCATGCCCCGTTCGCCGCCACCGACAGCCCTTTCTCGACGTACTTGATCGGCTTGTGCATTATCGTCTCACCCTTGTGCCGGGATTCCCGAGCCTCCAGAGTAACGGGCGGCCGTACAGACACACCACCCGCCAGGACCTGCGTAGCATCGCACGCCCCGTGCGACAAGACGAGCGTTTTTCGGGGAAGTGGCCGTTTTGACGCCTGAACGGGCCTCCAGCCCGGCGAACGGGCAGGGCGGTCGCGGCTATCATGCCCGGATGGCGCATCCGGACGTGGCGGTGATTGGGGCGGGCGTCTTCGGAGTCTGGACCGCTCGGCACCTTCGTGCCACCGGCCGAACCGTGGTCCTCGTCGACGGGCACGGGTCGGGACACCCCCGGGCGGCGTCGGGCGGGGAATCGCGGATCATACGGGTGGGGTACGGCGACCGCGCGCTCTACTCCACGTGGGCGCGGGAGGCTTTGCCCCAGTGGCAGCGCCTGTTCGACGAGGCGGGCGAAGCACTGTTCCAGCGGACCGGCGTGCTCTGGTTCGCCCGGCCGGATGATTCGGCGACCGAGGTGACGGCGCGGACCGTCGAGTCGCTCGGCGTGCCTCTGGAACGGCTGGACCAGCGGGCGCTGCGCGAACGGTTTCCGCAGTTCGACGTGGAACCGTACGCAGGGGGGCTGTTCGAACCGGAGAGCGGCGTGCTGCTGGCGCGGCGTGCGGTAGCGCTGGCCGCCCGCGACGCCCGGCGGCACGGCGTGGAGTACCGCCTGGCGGCCGCCGCCCCCATCGAACCGTCTAGCGGCGCGGCGGGGCTTGCCAGCCTGCCGCTGGCGGACGGGAGCCGCCTGTCGGCGGGAACATTCGTCTTCGCGTGCGGCGCATGGATGCCGCGTCTCTTCCCCCGCCTGCTGGGACCCTTGATCCGACCGACGCGCCAGGAGGTCGGATTCCTGGGTCCGCCAGCCGGAGACGAACGGTTCGCGCCGCCCGCCATGCCGGCGTGGATTGATCGGGGGGCGGAGGCATACGGGCTGCCGGCGCTGGACGGGCGAGGCGCGAAAGTGGCGCTCCACGAGCACGGCCCCGCCTTCGATCCCGAAACGGGCGATCGGATGCCGACGGCAAGAGCCATGGAGGCGGTCCGCGCCGCGGCCGCCGAGCGGCTGCCGGGGTTGCGGAACGCGCCGCTCGTCGAGGCGCGCGTGTGTCAGTACGCGAATACCTGGAACGGCGACCTCCTGCTCGACCGGCACCCGGAAACGGAGAACGTCTGGCTCGCCGGCGGCGGATCGGGGCACGGTTTCAAGCTGGGTCCGGCGGTAGGCGCCTACCTGACGGGACGGATGGACGGTTCGCGCCGCGAGGAGGCGTTGGTCGGGCTGGCATCGAAGCGGCCGGAGCCGGACCGGCACGTGTTCTGACACCGCCGGGGGTAGGCGCCGTATCGAGACCGCGCGCCCTTACGGGAGCGTTAGCGCAAGCTCCTACGAGCCTGGGGTAAGACCCCGGGCAGCACCCACAACGCCTGAGCTGTACCGTTTCGCGACGCGCGCGCCCAGGAGCACGGCGAGGATCACGCCGTAGATCATCGGCTCGAAGATCGAGATCTTCACCAGCCAGAGGAAGTGGACGACACCCGCCGCGGCGGCGACGTAGGCAAGCCGGTGCAGCGTCGTCCAGCGGCGGCCGAGCCGCCGGATCCACCCCTGCGTCGACGTCACCGCGAGCGGGAGCAGCATCAGGAAGCCGAACATGCCGGCGGTGACGTACTTCCGCTCGATCACATCGTCGATGATCGCCGTCACGCTGAAGAAGTGATCGAAGACGACGTACGTCGACAGGTGCAGGCATGCATAGAAAAAGGCGAACAGTCCCCACATCCGGCGGAAGCGGATGAGCAACTGCCAGCCGGTGAGCCAGCGCACCGGAGTGACGGCGAGCGAAATCAGGAGGAAACGCAACGCCCAGTCGCCGGTGCGATGGGTGATGGTCTCAATCGGGTTGACGCCCAGCCCGCCGGGTGTAAAGGCGTCCCGGAGGAGCAGCAGCGCGGGAACGAGGCAGACAAGAAAAACAGCAGGCTTGACGCGGCGTATCCACTGTGCTGACGACAGCGCCATGGCTAAGTGGCTACGACCTCCTGGCTGCTAGTAGTTCTCCCGCAGGTCCATCCCGGCGTACATGTGGGCCACCTGCTCGCCGTAGCCGTTGAACATCTCGGTCGGCCGCCGGAAGAAGTCGCCGATCCGGCGCTCGCTCGCCTGCGACCAGCGCGGGTGATCCACTTCCGGGTTCACGTTCGCGTAGAAGCCGTACTCGTGCGGGATGGCCACGTTCCAGGTGTTGCGCGGCTCATCCTCGACAAACTCGATCTTGACGATTGACTTGAGACTCTTGAAACCGTACTTCCAGGGAACCATGAGGCGGAGCGGTGCGCCGTTCTGGTTCAGGAGCGAGCGGCCGTAGATGCCGACCACCATCAGCGCCAGCGGATTGAGCGCCTCGTCCATCCGGAGCCCCTCGACGTACGGGTACTCAAGGTTGCGGGCGCGCTGGCCACGGAACTCCTCCGGGCGGTACAGCGTCTCGAACCGGACGTACTTGGCCCGGGAAGTCGGCTCGAATCGCTTGACGAGGTCGGCCAGCGGAAACCCGACCCACGGGACCACCATCGACCACGCCTCGACACAGCGCAACCGGTAGATCCGTTCCTCCAGCGGGTGCGGGCTGAGGATATCCTCCAGCGCGTAGTCGGCCGCCGGGCGATTCATGTGCCCTTCCACGCGGACCGACCACGGCTCGACTGTCAACTCGTCGGCGTAGCGCTTCGGGTCTTCCTTGTCGAGTCCGAACTCGTAGAAGTTGTTGTAGCTCGTGATCTCGTCGTACGAGTTCTTTCGCTCGTCGGTGCTGAATGGGCTGGGGCTGAGGTCGCCCAGCGGCTCCTGCGCGTGGAGCGCGGAGTCGGAATGCCCGAGCAGCGCCGCGCCGCCCAGTGCGGCGCCGGAAGCCGTCTGGATGAACTGGCGGCGGTTCCAGTAGAGGTGCTCGGGGGTGATCTCCGATGAGCGGATGTCGGACGCCTTCTTTATCAGCATCGGTCTGTTCTCTCCCGTCGGGACGCGCGGTAATCCAGCGTCGGCCTCGCGGCTGGTCTCATCAGCTTCATGGTCCCCTTACGACTGAGGCGTTGTCAACCGCGCCCCCACAGGGACGGCCGCCGGGCAGGTCCACCGGCGGCGGTCGTCCGGCGCCGCCAGACCCAGATGGCGGCCGCGGCGACGCACCCGTACTCCGCCAGTTCCACCCACGCGGGCAAGACCCATCCCTCACCGGCCAGAAACGGTGTCCAGACGACATAGGTTGCGGTGGACGCGAGCGTCCAGGCGCCCAGCGGCCAAATCACCGGCGGCGACGCGGCCGGCCGCACCAGGAACGGCACCAGCCAGACCAGGTACCAGGGGTAGACGGCCGGCATCAGGCTGAGTGTCGCCGCGAGCGGCCATGCCCACGCCGCCGGATCGTAGGGCAGCCGGGTCCGGCGCATGTACGCCGCAACCCCGAGTCCCGCCGCGACCGCCACGACCACGGCCCCGCGCGCGCCGAGCCCCGCCTCGAGCCAACGGAACGCGGGGCCGTTGAAACGCCATTGGGCGACGTAGGTTCCGAGCGATCCGACCGGCAACCAGTCGCCGGTCGCGGTAATGAACGGCAGGTACAGCAGCAGGATAACCGCTGTGCCGGCCACTGCGTCGATCGGCCGGATGCGCCGCCAGAAGACCGGCAGCAGGACGACCGGCAGGAACTTGACCGCTATGGCCCCCGCAAGCGCGACCGCGGCCAGCAGGGACCGGCGCCACGCCAGCGCGTAGGCCGCGGCGACAAGCAGCAGGGTGCCGAGCAGGTCGACGTGCGCGCCGCCTGCCCCCTCGAGTGCCACAAGAGGATGCCAGGCGTAGGCAAGCACCCACCAGCGGCTGCGTCCCGCCGCCGTGAACCAGTGCCAGAGCAGGGCGACAACGAGCAGGTCGCACAGGAGTACGGCGAGCGTCATCGCGACGGCGGAGTCGTCTACCAGCGTGACGAGCAGGAAGAAGCGCTGCGCCAGCGGCGGGTAGACGGAAGGCAGGACGGCGCTGGTCGGGTCGATTCGACGGGTCGCCTCGGTGTGGAGAACCGCTCCGGTGGGATCGGCCGGCGCGATGGCGTAGGGGCTGACGCCTATCTGCTGGACACGGCCATCCCAGATGTAGCGGTAGACATCATCCGAGACGAGCGGGCTGGCGGCCAGGAACACGATGCGCCAGATCAGGGCGAGCGCAAGGCAGAAGAGCAGGGACCGGCTCACCCCGGGCCCTCCCGCCCCCGGCGGCGCGGGGCGGATGAGCGGCGGAGCGTCCAGGGACGGCGGCTGCCGCGTGATCGCGTGGAGCGCCGTCAGGTAGGCAATCGACGCGACGGCGAGGAAGGCGACGAACGCTTCGGCGTTGGCGCGCGCGTCGATCGCGGCGGCGGCGGAGAGGGCGACCAGGAGGACGATGCCGCAGGCGACAATCCGGGCCGTCATGACGCGCTGCGCGACTCCGCGCCGCCTCCTCCCTCCGGCCGGCCGCGCCGGGCCCGCCGCGTGCGGTGGAGCGACCAGATGATATGGAGCATGCGGGCGCCGGCCCGGAGGGTGCCCATGACGGTGCCGGAGATCTTCGACTGCCCGATGCGGGTGCGCTGGCGGACCGGAACCTCGCGGACGCGGAGCGCCGCCTCGGCCGCCTTCACCTGCATCTCTATCGTCCAACCCCAAGTGAGATCCTTCATCCCGAGGTCATCGAGGACGTCGCGGCGGATCGCGCGGAACGGACCGAGGTCGCGGTAGCGGGTGCCCCACAGGCGGTTGATGAGCCAGACGCAGAGCGCGGTGCCGAACCGCGCCGACCAGGGACGGCCGGCGCCGGCGCGATTACCCAGCACGAAGTCCGCCTCGCCGCGGCGGATTGGCTCGACCAGCAGAGGCATCTCCTCCGGATAGTCGCTCCGGTCCGCGTCGAGGAAGACGACGATATCGTCACCTCCGGCGGGCGGCAACGCACGCAGCCCGGCAAGGCAGGCCCTTCCGTAGCCACGCACCGGTTCGCTCACCACCGTCGCGCCCGCCGCGCGTGCGAGCTCTGCGGTCTCGTCGGTCGAGCCGTTGTCGGCAACGATGACGCGATCCGCAATCTCCGGGATCTCGTCCAGTACCTCGGGGATCGCCGCTTCCTCGTTCAGAGCCGGGATAATCACCGAGACCGCGCCGCTCGTGGCGGCTCCGCCGCCTGATCCGGCGGACTCGGTCGCCGCCCGCACCCGGTCCTCGCCGTAGTAGGCGCGCGCCAGCCGGGCCGGCGATGCGCCGGCGACGTAGCGCACCAGCAGCCAGAGATTGGAGATCGTGCGGGGCAGCCAGCCATCCCGCTCCCATCGCCGCGCCGATACGCGCACGCGCTCCGGCGGAAAGCGCAACCGCCCCACCCTCCAGAGGCGCAGGATCAGATCGACGTCCTCCATCAGCGGCAAGGGCGCATAGCCGCCGAGTGCATCGAACGCTTCGCGGCGCACGAAGATGCCCTGATCGCCGTATGGCAACCGCAGCCACTTCGTGCGAAGCGCCACTCCCCTTTCGATGGTCCGGGCAAACCAGTGCGGCGAGGCGATCGCCAGCCGGAACGCGCCACCCACGACATCTTCCCGATCCAGCCCCGCAACGGCCCGCAGACACCCGGGCTCCAGTCGTGCGTCGGCATGAAGAAACAGGAGCCATCGCCCGCCGGCCACCGCCGCCCCGGCGTTCATCTGCCGGCCGCGCCCGCGCGCGCCATCCATCCAGCGCACAGCCGGGAAGCGCCGCCGCAACGCCGCTATCGCCGGATCGGCCGGTTCGCTGTTGACGACGATTACCTCCGGCGAGTCCCCGGCATCGGGCGTCGCCGCGTCGTCAAGGTTGCCGAGCAGGCCTTCCAGCTCTACCGAGTCCCGCAACACCGGGATCACTATCGAGACCACCGGGGCGGCAGACATCATGCGGGAAGATCCAGGAATCGGGCGGTCTCCCACCAGATCCGTTCGTGGCTGGCGGCGAGTTGATGGTCATCGTCCAGGTGGACCAACCGAACGTGCGGCCGTCGTTCGGCCCAGCGCGCCACCATGGCGGCGTCGACGATCTCGTCGCGGTCCCCCTGTAGCACGAGGGTGGAGATGCGACGCCGCGCAGCGAACGAGTTGTACCGCGCGGCATCGGCATACAGCTCGTAGTGAACGCGCGTGGTCGCGCCCGACGCGTAGTGCGTCAGCTCCCACCAACCGGTCTCGCGCCACCGGGCCATTCCCTCCGCCCCCAACTCACCGATCGCGGCCCGGCCGAAGTCGAGGGCCGGCGCAAGCAGCACGAGGCGGCTGATCGGGCGGGAGTCGCCGCCACACTGCCGCTCCGCCGCGTGCAGCGCGGCGAAAGCCCCCAGGCTCGATCCGAAGAGGGTGACGGGATCGGGCGGGAGCTCCGCGACGAGGGCCGAAACCTGCGCGATGACCCGTGAAACCGTCAGGGTCGAGAAATCGGGTTCGTTGAGGTCCGGAAGGTGGAGCACCGAGCCCGTCCCGGCCAGGCGTTCCGCCAGGTACACGGCCTTGGACGACGCCGGCGACGACGCAAATCCGTGCAGGTAGACGTACTGCATCGCGGCGCATCGTATCGCGTATGACGGGCGCCTGAGTGATAATCCTCCCGCCCATGGAAACCATCGACTGGTGCGGCGAACCGCCCCCGCGGCTGCTGCTGGAGGGCGTGGCGCAGTTCAACCGGGGTGAGTTCTTCGAACAACATGAGACGCTTGAAGACCTGTGGCGCGCAGAGGCGCGCGACGTGCGACGGCTATACCAGGGCATCCTGCAGGTCGGCGTGGCGATGTACCACATCGGCCGGCTGAACCATCACGGGGCGATGCACATGTTGACCCGGGGACCGGACTACCTGAGGCCGTTCGCACCGGCGTGCCAGACGGTGAACGTGTCGGACCTGCTCGCCCAGGCGGCGCGGATCCGCGCTGAGGTGGAACGGCTGGGCCCCGATGGGCTCGACGGGTTCGACTGGTCGCTCACCCCGATCGTGCGTTTCGTCGACCCGCCTCCGCGGGCGCCGACACCCGGCTGGACGACCCGCGTCCAGGACCCATCATCGCGCTGACGAACGGAACCATCGATGTCGACACCCTGCTTCTCACCGAAGACGCTCACGTTTCTCCGCGCCCTCAAGCGGAACAACAACCGCGAGTGGTTCAATGCCAACCGCCCCCGCTTCGAGGAACATGTCCGCGCGCCCATGGTGGCGCTCGTCGAGCAACTGGCCCTCGACCTGCCGGCCATCGCCCCCGATCTCATCGCCGAACCGAAGCGGTCGATCTACCGAATCTACCGCGATACCCGCTTCTCGCCCGACAAGACGCCGTACAAGACGCACGTCGCGGCGATTTTCCCGCATCGGGATCTGCCCAAACACGAGGGCGCCGGACTCTACGTGCACATCGCGCTGGACGGCGTGTTCGTCGGCGGCGGACTGTACCGGCCGCAGCCGCGGCAACTGGCGAAACTGCGCGAGTACATCGCGGGCCACCATCGGCAGTTGCGCGCGATAGTCGCCGCGCCGCCGTTCCAGGAAACCTTCGGCGATCTCGCCGGCGAGCGTCTGCAGCGAACGCCTCGCGGGTACGCCGCGGACCATCCGGCGGCCGACCTGCTCCGACTGAAGCAATACCTGGCAGGGCGGGCCCACGAACCGGCCTTCGCAACCGATCCCCGCTTCTACGCCTCGCTCCTGCGCGACTTCACGGTCCTGGCGCCGGTGGTCCGCTACCTGAACGGCCCCCTCACGACGGCCGAGGCGCTGCTCGAGGAGGCGTTGACCGGTGAGGAAGCGCGCCGTCCGTCGCGTGGCGCCAGCGCCGGCCGCTGACGGCACGGTGTTAACATGCCCGCCACAGGGGGTGGCCCGTGTTCCGCGAGGTTGTCGTCATGCTGCTGCGCGCATGCCGGCTGAGATGTCCCTGCTGCGGCTACGGACGGCTCTTCAAGTCGGCGACGCGGCTGCACGAGCGCTGTTCGGCATGCGGCGAGGCGTTCGAACGTGAACCGGGGCAGTCGCTTGGCGCCGTTTACATCAACCTCGGCCTGACGCTTGGCGTCGTCGCTGCGGGCTACCTGCTCATGCGGTCCTTCACCTCACTTACGACAACGCAGTTGATGGTCATCTGGATGGCGGTGGCGGGAATCGGGCCGTTCGTTCTTCACCGCCATGCGACCGCGCTCTGGACCGGCATCGTCTTCCTGGGTGAGGGGCTCTACATTCCGTGGCCGAACCGGTAGGCGAGGCCACGGAACCAGACGCGCCCATCAAGGAGGCGCGGCCCGCCGGCCGCGGTCTGACCGGCGCCCTCCTCCGCCTGGGCGCTGCCTTTACGTTCCCGGACTTCCGCAACCTCTGGACCGCCGCGTTCACATCCGCCGTCGGCACCTGGATGCAGCGCTTCGCGCAACAGTGGCTGATCTTCGACCTGACGGGGTCGGCGTTCTACCTGGGACTCGACATGTTTGTCGGAGCTGTTCCGCTGCTACTGTTCACGCTGATTGGCGGCGTGACCGCCGACCGGTACGACCGCCGCCACCTGCTGATGGCATCGCAGGCGATCCAGATGGTCTGCGCCCTCACGCTGACCGCCCTGGTCCTCACCGGGGCGGTCAGCGTTCCCTACATTCTCGCGCTCTCCTTCACTACCGGGCTGGCCCAGGCGTTCGGCGGGCCGGCATTCCAGTCCATCATCCCGGCCCTGGTGCCGCGGAGCACGCTGCCGAACGCGGTGGCGCTCAATTCGATTCAGTTCAACCTGGCGCAGTCCGTCGGTCCCTTCATAGGCGGCCTGGTGTTCACGACCCTCGGCCTCGCCGCCTGCTTCGGGTTGAACAGCGTCTCGTTCCTGGTGGTAATCGTCGTCCTGGCTCTCATGCAGTTGCCGCCGCCCAACCGCGCCAACCGCCAACCGATGACCGAGGAGATAAAGGGCGGGCTCCGGTTCGTCAGCCGCGGTGTCTTCCTCGCCCTGACCGTCCTTGCCGCCTGCACGACGTCGCTGGGTTTGCCTATCCGCGCCTTCCTGCCGGTCTTCGCCGGTGACCCGGAAACCCTCAGCCGGATGATGACCTGCCTCGGCGTCGGCGCCGTGTTCGGCGCCCTCATAGTCGCCTGGCTCGGGAAGTTCGAACGCATGGGAGAGACGCTGCTCTGGGTGCTGGGCCTGTTCGGCGCCACCATCGCGGCGTTCGCCCTGCTGCCGATCACGCTCGTGAGCTACGCCCTGCTGGTGCAGGCGGGAGCGGCCCTCCTGGTGGTCTTCTCGCTCACGGCATCGCTGGTGCAACTGACCGTCCCGGACGAATTGCGCGGACGGGTGATGAGCGTGTACTTGATGGCCTTCCGCGGCGGCATGCCGATCGGCAGCCTCGTAAGCGGCTGGCTGACCACCGCGCTCCCGACCCCAACCGTGATCGCAATGAACGGCGGAGTGCTGGTGATGATCGCCGCCTACTTCCTCGTCCGCAGTCACGGCATCCGCGAGCTGTAGTGGCCTGGCGCCTTCGGCGTCCACCCCGGGGCTGGCGCCCGCGCCGTCTGGACGTGCGTGGTAGATTGGCCGACGACAGGCTATATCCGGAAAGGAAGTGAACTTATGCTCTCTACCAACGGGAACTCCCGGCACAACGTGTACGTTCTGGTCGACGGCGAGAACGTAGACGGGACTCTCAGCACGATCCTGAACCGGCCGCCGCAATCGGAGGATCGGCCTCGTTGGGAGACGGTCTTTCGCTTCGCCGAAAACCTCTGGGGAGGACGCTCTGCCAAGGCGATGTTCTTCATCAACGTCCGCCCGGAAGCGACGGTTCCCTGGCCCTTCGTGCAGGCACTGCTGGCCTGCCACTTCCGTCCGGTCCTGCTCACCGGCCGGGACGGCCGCAAGGTGGTGGACGAAGGAATCCAGAAAACGCTCCACGCCCTCGAGGCCCGCGAGGGCGACGTCCTGCTGCTGAGTCACGACAAGGACTTCTCCTCAGCCCTCGCCGCGCTCGGAAGTAACGACGACCGCCACATCGGCGTCCTCGCGTTCAGGGAATACCTCGCCGCCGACTACACGCACATGCCGAATCTGGACATCTTCGATCTCGAGACGGATGCCCGGGCGTTCCAGAACGGCCCGCTCCCGAGGATGCGGCCGGTGCAGATCGACGAGTTCGACCCGGCTGTCCTGCTGGACAGCCTCTAGCGAACGGCAACCCGTGGCGGCACCGCGCGTACCCCTGACCGAGCTGGCGGGGCTGTTCGTACGGCTCGGCGTCACTGCGTTCGGGGGACCCGCCGCGCACATTGCGATGATGCGCGACGAAGTCGTGGACCGCCGGCGCTGGCTCACGGACCGCGAGTTCCTCGACCTGGTCGCCGCCACCAACCTGATCCCGGGGCCGAACTCGACGGAACTGGCGATCCATCTTGGCTACCGGCACGGCGGAATCCCCGGGTTGCTGGTGGCGGGCGCGTCGTTCATCTTCCCCGCCGCGCTCATCGTCGGGATCATCGCCTGGGGCTATGCGCGGTACGGCGAAACGCCGCAGGTGGGCTGGCTGATGTACGGCATCGGTCCGGTCGTCATCGCCATCGTCGCGCAGGCCATCGTGAAGTTGAGCGTGAGCGCCGTGCGCGGGGTGGCGCTCGGATTGATTGGCG
The DNA here is from genome assembly GCA_009838525.1 of Acidobacteriota bacterium. NCBI lineage: Bacteria > Pseudomonadati > Acidobacteriota > Acidobacteriota bacterium. The sequence goes on along the minus strand of VXRJ01000035.1, from coordinate 75,439 downwards.
GCACGGTTCTGGTGCTGTCGATCCTCGGCGTGAACGAACTGGTGCTGCTGGCCGCCGGGGCAGTGGCGGGGCTGGCCCTCGCGATCGGGCCACGCGCCGGGGCAACCGCGATGGCGGCGTTGGCGGCGGTAGCCACCAGCATCGGCCAGGTCGCGGCGCAGGCGTCCGCCGTGGCGGCGGCAGAGCTGCCGTTCACGCTGACGCGGCTGGCCCTGTTCTTCGCGAAGGTGGGCTCGGTGCTGTTCGGGAGCGGCTATGTGCTGCTTGCCTTCCTGCGCGCCGACCTGGTCGAACGTTGGGGGTGGCTGACCGATCAGCAGTTGATTGACGCGATTACCGTCGGACAGGTGACACCGGGGCCGGTCTTTACGACAGCGACGTTCATCGGGTACCTCTTGGGCGGCTGGAGCGGCGCGGCGCTCGCGACGGCGGCGATCTTCGCGCCCGGATTCGTCTTCGTGGCGCTCAGTCAGCCGCTCATTCCGAAACTGCGGGCGTCGCGCCTGCTGAGCGGCGTGCTCGACGGCGTGGTGGTGGCCTCGCTTGGTCTGATGGGCGCGGTTGCCTGGGTGCTCGCGCGCACCACGGTGGTCGATCTGTCCACGGCGGCCGTTGCGGCGGCCGCCACCGGCCTGCTGCTGTGGAAGCAGCCGAACTCGACCTGGCTGATCCTGGCCGGCGCCGCCGCCGGCTGGCTCCTGCGGGGCGGCTAGCGCGCCCTTGCGGGCGAGTGCCGGATCCGTTCGGTCCCGTGCGGACCGATCCGGTCGCCGAGCATGGGAAGGAACGGGCGGTGAGGGTGACGGGGACTTCATCGGGCGGGACGCTGCCGAGCGGCGGACTCCTGGCCCTTGTGATCGGGTTGGCCAGCGCGGGCAGCCCGTCTGCGCTGCAGGCCGGTCAGGTCCCCGGGCAGGAGCCTGGGGCGACCCGGGCGGTCGATGCCGGCGTCCTGACCGGCCGCCCGGCCGTCCGCCCGCCACGGCTGGCGCGCCCACCGACCATCGACGGGCGGCTCGACGAGGTGGTCTGGCGCGAAGCCGCGCGCATCACGGAGCTCGTTCAGCGTCGGCCGTTCGACGGGATACCGGCCAGCGAAGCGAGCGACATCTACCTCGCCTACGACGACAGCAACCTCTACGTGGGGCTGCATGCGCACTACGGCGACCCCGGCATGCTCCGTGCGAACCGCCGCGACCGCGACCAGACCATCGAGGACGACCTGTTTCTGATCTACCTCGATCCCTTCCTCGATCAGCAGCGGGCGTACGTCTTCACGGTGAACGGCTACGGCGTGCAGGGCGACGCCATCCTGCAGGCAGGCGCCATCGGCGGCGGCCGCTTCGGCGTCCCCCGCGGCGACGCCTCCTGGGACGTCCTGTTCGAGACGGCGGCCGAGCTCGTCGACGACGGCTTCGTCGCCGAGATGGCCATTCCGTTCAAGAGTCTCCGGTATCCGCGGCGCGAGGCCGGGGTTCCGCACCGCTGGGGGCTGCAGATTGCGCGGATCGTCGGCGGCCGGGACGAAGCCGACGTCTGGTCGCCCACCTCGCGCGACATCGCCGGCTTCCTGCCGCAGATGGGCGTCCTGGAAGGTATGACCGACCTGTCGCGCAGCCACAACCTGGAGATCCTGCCCACACTCACGGCGATCCGCTTCGGTTCCCTGAACCGCGCGACCGGCCGCTTCGCGGACAAGGACCTGTCACCCGAAAGCGGCGTCAACGTCAAGTACGGCGTTACGTCCAACCTCACCGCGGACGTGACGTTCAACCCCGACTTCTCGCAGGTCGAGTCGGACCTTCCGCAGATCGAGGTCAACCAGCGCTTCGCGCTGTTCTATCCGGAACTGCGCCCGTTCTTCCTCGAAGGCGCCGAGATCTTCGATATCCCGACGGCGATCACGCCGGTCCACACGCGCCAGATCGTGGACCCCGCGTTCGGCGCCAAGCTGACCGGCAAAGTCGGGCGGACCACCGTCGGCGTGCTCTACGCCAACGATGCGGAGCCCGGGAACGTGGGCGACGGCGAGGATCCGGCATCCGGAGCGCCGGGCCACGCCTTCGTCGGCCGAATGCGCTACGACCTCTACGCCGAATCCCACGTCGGCGCCATCTTTACCAGCCGGGAGCCGCTCGAAGGCTACAGCCGGCTCGGCGGCGTGGACGCGCGATTCCGCCTCGGCGACACCCACTCGGTGTCGTTCCTCGCCATGGGAACCGACCATCGGGACGGACGGGACCCCGGGGCCCGGGGCTACCTGCTCGACGCCGCGTTCCGCAAGCGCGGGCGGAACCTGCGCTACTCCCTGGCCACCTACGCGCTGTCTCCCGATTTCAGGACGGATCTCGGGCACGTGCCCCGGACGGACCAGCGGCTCACGAGCCTCACCGGCGGGTACCGCTGGTGGCCGGAGCACTGGCTCCGCAACTGGGGTCCGGAGTTCCTCTACACGCGCAGCTACGACTTCACCGGGGTGCTGCAGGACGAGATCGCCGACGCGGGTATCAACCTGGCGCTCTTCAGGAACATGTTCGTGGCCGGAAACGTGCGCCGGGAGCTGGAACGCTACGAGGGGCTCGACTTCTTCAAGACCCGCTCGCGCGTCTTCGGCCGGGTGGATACGAGCCGGCGGGTCGGCTTCACTCTCGAGTACCGGCGGGGCGACCAGATCTTGCTCGACCCGATCAACCCCTACCTGGGGCACGAGCAGGGGATCTCCGCATCGATCAACCTCCGCCCCGTCTCGCGCCTGCGGTCGGCGATCAACGTCACCACCAACCGGTTCACCGGCCCCCTAGGCGGTAGGGACGTGGTGTTCGATGTCCGGATCTTCCGCGCGTTGACGACCTATCAGTTCACCAACCGGCTGCTCTTTCGCAACATCAGCGAGTACGACACTCTGGACCGGAAGCTCGACCTGAACTTCCTGCTCACCTACCGCGTAAACGCGGGCACGGTTTTCTACGCGGGCTACGACGACCACTACCAGCAGGCCGACCTGATAGAGGGTGACCTGCTGGACTGGTACGGCACGGGCGTCCGGCGGCGGCACGTGACCGGACGGCAGCGGACGAACCGCGCGGCGTTCCTGAAGTTCCAGTATCTATTCCGCTACTGACGTCCTCAGCCGCGGGCGTCGAGGGAAACGTAGTCGCGGGCGTCCGGACCGGTGAAGACCTGCCGGGGACGGGCGATCCTCTGTTCCTTGTCACCCATCAGTTCGTTCCATTGCGCCACCCAACCCGGGGTGCGCCCGATGGCGAAGAGAACGGTGAACATGGCGGGATCGAAGTCCATCGCCTCGTAGATCAGTCCCGAGTAGAAGTCGACGTTCGGGTACAACCGGCGCTGCACGAAGTAGTCGTCTTCCAGCGCGATCCGCTCCAGCTCGATCGCGATGTCCAGCAGCGGATTGCGTCCGGTGACTTCGAACACCTCGTACGCGGTCTTCTTGATCACCGTCGCCCGGGGATCGTACGACTTGTAGACGCGGTGGCCGAAGCCCATGAGGCGCCCCTCGCCGTCCTTTACGGATCGAATGAAGTCCGGAATGTTGTCGACCGATCCGATCTGGCGCAGCATCCGGAGCACCGCCTCGTTTGCCCCGCCGTGCAGCGGCCCGGAAAGGGCCGCCGCCGCGCCGGCGAGCGAGGCGAAGGGGTCGGCCTCGGAGCTGCCGATGCCGCGCATCGCGCTGGTGCTGCAGTTCTGCTCGTGGTCGGCATGCAGGATGAAGAGGATGTCCAGCGCCCGTTCGAGCACGGGATTGGGGGTATAGGGCTTTCCCTCCGCGTCGTAGAGAACGCTCAGGAAGCGGCCGACATAGTCAAGTCCGTCACCCGGGGTGGCGAACGACCGTCCGCTGCTGCGGCGGCAGGCGCAGGCGGCGATACCCGGCACGAGCGCGATCAGACGGGACATCTGCGCACGGCGCACTTCGGGATCGCGCACCCGTTTCGCGTCGGGGAAGCAGGTGGAGAGAGCGCCGATCGTCGCGAGGAAGATTCCCATGGGATGGGCGCCGTCGTCGAAACCACCCATGAACGCCTCGACCTGCCGGTTGAGCGGCGAGCCGGCGTCGAGCGCCTCCCGATCCAGCTCGGCCGTCCATGCGTCCAGCTCCGTCTGCGTCGGCAGCTCGCCGTTGATCAGCAGCCAGGCCGTCTCGACAAACGTACTGTGCTCCGCGAGCTGCTCGATCGGATAACCCCGGTAGCGGAGGATTCCCCTGTCGCCGTCGATGAACGTGATCGCGCTGCGGCAGTTGGCCGTGTTCAGGTAGGCCGGGTCGTACGTCATCATCCCGAACTCGCCCGGATCCACCTTGATCTTCCGCAGATCGATCGCCCGGATGGTGTCGTCAACAATCGGTACTTCGTACTGCTTCCCGGTCCGGTTGTCGGTAATGGTCAGCGTGTCGCCCATGTCTGCCTGTCGCCTTCCTTCCGTCGTTCTCCGTCGCGGCCTTCGCCGCCGTCCGTCTCCAACCCGCCGCCGTCCTGCTCCGCCGCGTCGGCGACCGACATCGGCCCGCCGGCTACTCGGTAGCGGCCGTCAAGCCAGTTCTGCAGGTCGAAGAGGCGGCAGCGCTCACTGCAGAACGGCCGCCACGCTGGATCGACCGGCCGCTTCCGGCAGTGGGCGCAACGCGCCTCGCTCGTCACGGCCACTCCCCGGACGCCGTTCCGCTCGGTCGCGCCGCGGGCGTGGTCGAGCGGAGCCGGTTGCCGCGGGATTGTAGATCGGCGCGTCGCCGGCCGTCAGGTGCCGGCGATGAAGTCAGCGCGGCGCGGGCCGCCAACGCGGGGCGGGCCGGCGCCGTGATCGCGAGCTCGCACCGGATGACGCGGCCGAGCAGCTTCTCGAGCGGCCCGGCGTTTCGCTGCGCGGCCCACAGCTCGAGCTCCGTATCGCCGGCCGGGGTCACGCGAATGACACAGTCCTGCTGGCCCGCGACCACCTCTATCGACCCCACGCTTTGCGCGTGGCTCCGGTCAAGCCCTTCGGCGACGCGCAGAATGGCCGCGAGCACTCTGACCGTGCGCCGCTTGTCGCCCGGCAAACCGCCGAACTCTCCGTGCGACCGCTTCGGCAAGCCGCGCCGGTGGTAGCGTGCGGCGAGCGCCATCACCTCCACTTCGCCCGGCTCGAAACCGCGCAGGTCGCCGTTCCTGATGAGGTAGTACGAATGCCGGTGGTGCCGCGGATAGCTGATGTGGACGCCGACGTCGTGCAGCATCGCCGCGTATTCCAGCCATTCACGCTCGCGCGCGCCGAGGCCGTGTAACGCCGCGGTCTGATCGAACAGGGCCAGGGCCATTCGCACGACCTGCTCCGTATGGGGTTCTTCGGCCCGGCAGCGGTCGGCGAGTTCCACGACGCTTCGGCGCCGGATGTCGGGAAACTGGTCCACCCTGGCGATGTGAGCCCGGTTCCGGTCGATATAGTCGAGCGCGAGCCCCTCCCGGAGCGCCAGATCGCAGAGCGTCAACTCCCGCGCACCGAGGAGCCGGAGGATTGTGCTCAGCAGAATCGAACCCGCGACGGCCAGATCGGCGCGGCGCGGATCGAGTCCCGGGATGGCGATGCGCCCCGGCAGGTCGAGGGCGGTCAACTCCTTGCGGAGCCGTCGGACCTGCTTCACCGGCACGCGCAGGTTCCGGAGCTCGTCGGGTCGATCCTCGCGCGCGGCGTCCGCCGCCAGCGCGCCGAGGCTGAGAATCGTGCCCGAGGTGCCGATTACCCGATCGAAGCCCTGCTCGCGGATCTTCGTCACGGCCGGAGCCAGCTCCGCCATGATGTGGCGTACCATTCGCCGCTCGTCGCGGTCGCTGATCGGATCGCTCCGGACGAAACGTTCGGTCAGCCGGATGACACCCAGCTTCAGGCTCTCCGCGATCTGCGGCCGGGACGCCCGGCCCAGGGTCAGTTCGACGCTGCCGCCGCCGATATCGACCACCACCGCGGCGCTCCCCGCCACGTCGACGCCGTAGACCGCGGCGCGGTGGATAAGGCGCGCTTCTTCGCTGCCCGAAATCATGCGGGTCTGGATGCCGGTCCGGTGCTGGATCTCCGCAAGGAATTCCCGGCCGTTCTCCGCCTCGCGCACCGCGCTCGTCGCGCAGCCGATCACTTCATCGACATGATGCGAGTCGGCGAGGCGCTTGAACCTGGCCAGCGCAAGCAGTGCCGATCGCCTCGTCGCCTCGGTCAGCGCGCGACCGCCCAGGCCGCCCGCGCCGAGGCGCACCATCTCCTTCTCGCGGTCGACCACCTCGAACGAGTGGTCGTCGCGAACCTGCACCACGATCATGTGGACCGAGTTGGTGCCGATGTCGATGGCGGCTATGCGCACTTGTCAGCGATGCAGGAGCATTCCCTTCCCGAGAGAAGGGTGACTTCGTGTGGCGTGGCAGGGCGGCTTCGGTATAATCGCCTACGTTCCCGAAACGCGCCTGTTTTAGAGCCGGGGGCATCCTACCATGACCGATTCAGGCTGGCCGGCGCGCGGATGACCGGATCGCACCCGCTGAAGGCGCCGCTCGAACGGCGTGTCCGCGCCCTGGTCCGTTCGATTCGGCCGATGCTGGCGGGCGATGTGGAACCGCTGCACCAGTGCCGCGTGGCCACCCGACGTTTGCGCGAGCTGCTGCCGTTGTGCGAGGCGGAGCTGACCGGCCGGCTGGCGGGCCGGGCTCGGCGTCGCGCCCGGGGGCTTGGTCGCACGCTCGGACCGGTTCGTGAGCTGGATGTGGCGCTGGACCTCGTGCTGGAGCTGGAGCAGGAAGGGTGGGCTCAGCCCGCCGGCGCCGCTCGGCTGCGGCAGCGGGTTCGCGAGGAGCGGGATCGGCAACGTCAACGGATGTACACCCGGTTGAAGCCGGCCGCGCTGCGCAAGGTCGAGCGCGACGTCGCCGAGGTGCTGAAGGCGATCGGGACGCACGATGCCACGGATGAATGGGCGCTCGTCCTGTCGACCCGAATCGAGCGCCGGGCCGAGCGGTTGCGCGAGGCAGTGAGGGAAGCCGGACCGATGTACGTCTCGGAACGGGTTCACGAAGTGCGGATTGTCGGCAAGCAGCTTCGGTACGCGCTCGAGCTGACGGTCGACACCGGTGCCGCGGGTGCCGTAGCGGAGCAGACGGCCAGCGCCGTCGCCGGCCTGAAGCAGTTGCAGGAGACGCTGGGACGGCTGCACGATCTGGAGATCCTGCAGGGTCTGCTACGGAGCATCGAGTCGCCAATTGGGCGTAGTGAAGCGTGGGCGACGCAGCTCGACGCGCTCGACCGCGACATCACCGAGGAGTGCCGTCGCCTGCACGGCCAGTTCGTTGCCGGGCAGGCGAAGCTGCTCGACATCAGTCGAATCGCGACGCGGCTCGCTTCGCGCATGTGGAACGCCCACGGTGGCCGCTCCGGCGGCGGGCGCGTGCTCAAGATGACGCTGGGTGGAGCCGATGCTCCCAGGGCGTCGCACGGCCGCCGCTAGCGCGCCCTTGCGGGCGAGCGGGCGCCCAGCTCCTGGCCGCCTTCCACAGGCTGCCTGGCAGCTAGCGGATACGCAGCCGCCACGCCAGGAGGCCGCCGGCAACCGCGAGCATCGCCCACACCAGCGGATCGACCGGTCGCCCGGTGATCGACAGCCCCACGAAGAGGAACGTGCTGCAGACGAGAATGAGCCCGAGCAGGATCGGCGACCATCGGCGCGGGTCCCGTTTCTCCTCCAGGCTCGCCGGCTCGTGCTTTCGCTCGCTCGTCGCGGCTCCGCACCGGTAACAGACGAGGGCGTCGTCGTCGATCACCTGTCCGCACTGCGGGCACTTCACCGCATCCCCCACCTGCGGCGGAATACCCACTCCGCTCCGAGCAGCGTCACCAGCAGGAGAAACACGAGCGGATGATGCCAGATCTGGCGGGTCACGTGCCGGGCCGGCGACGGCGCGGTTTCCTGAACCCGCGCCGGCAGTGCGGCGACGGCCGACCCGTCGAAGTACTCTCCGCCCCCGGCCTCCGCCATCCGCGCGAGGCGCAGGGGACGCAGCCAGGGATCCGCCAGTTCCGGGTCGGCGCCGCCCGCAAGCACCCAGGCACGGCCCTGCTCGATCGCGTTTCCGCCAAGGGTCGCCGTCACCTCCACCAGATGAACCCCCTCCGCGGCGATCCGCTCCGCTGATGCCTCATAGCGTCCCGGCGCCGCCGCCGGCGCCGCGCGCGCCTCCTCCGCTTCACCGGCCGGGTCCGTGATGACCACCACCACGTCGGCATCCTGAACCGGCCGGAACTGCTCGTCGTGAAGGTTGACCCGGACCTCCACGCGCGCCTCGGGCGACCCGGCCGCTCGCGCCGTGACGTGGAGTCGCCCGCGTGCGCCAGCCGTCAACCAGCGCGCCGTCTGTCCCCACCAAGTTTCGTACGTCCGATCCTCGCTCGGCAACAGCATCCGCCAGCGCCACGCGCCGCGCCCGGCAAAGACCATCGACCGCCCGGCGCCGTAGCGCTGCACGGCCACCATCGGGCGCTCCGTCCGTTCGCCTCCTGCCGGTGGAGCCGCGGCCAACACCGTTGCGCCCGGACGGACCGGACCCAGTCGAACACTCCCGCTCAAGGCTGGCAAGGCGTCCCACCGGGCGCGCGTCTCGTCCGCGGTGCCCGCAAGCCGCATCATCGGGTGGGCCAATCCCTCATCCGTCGGCGCCATACGCACACGGTCCGCGCCCGCGATGTCGTCTACGGACGACAAGCCGAGCCGCTCGACCAGCGCGGCCGGCAGGACCGGCTCGATCGCCGACCCGGCATAGCCGCCGCGGCGGAGCGTCGAGGGGCCGAGCAGCAGGAGACCCCCACCGCGCTCGGTGACGAACGACGCGGTCAGGCCAAGCTGCTCCGGCCGGAAGAACTCCGCCTCGATGTTGGCGAAGACCACCGCGTCGTAACGGAAGAGATCGGCGCGGGTACGCGGATAGCCATCCGCGAGCGCCGCCGTTCGTCCGGCGTCGCCCTGCACGTAGAAGGTCTGCTCGCCCCGATCGTTTTGCCCTTTACGCACCACCGCATCGACGGTCAGGCCAGGATCCGCCTGCCATGTCCGCTTCAGAAAGCTGTGCTCGTAGCCCGGCGCCCCCTCGACCATCAGGATTCGGCGCTCCTCGGCCGCGGGCGGCACGAGAACGCTTCGCCGGTTGTTGCCGGGAACCGGATCCACCGTGTCGCCGGCCACCTCCACGGTGTACGCGATCGGCCGGTCCGGGACGGCCGGCACGCGAAACCGTTCGACCACCGGTGTCCCCTCGCCCGCTGGCCTGAACGGCCGTACTTCGACCAGACGGTCCGCTTCCAGGAGGCGCAACCTGCCTCCGGTTGCACCAGGGGCAGGGGACCCCGACGGCGTCGCCAGCGCGTCGCTCCCGCCGTGCGCGGCGATCGTCGCCGTCAGGTCAATCAGCGACCCGGGCGCCGTGGCTTCACCGGCTGTCAATCCCGCCACCTCCAGATCGATGCCCGACGCCGTGGCGCCGATACCGACAACGTGCAACGGCGCGCCGATCCGCGCCGCCGCCTCCACCGCGTCGCCGTCGCCGGTGTCGGCGCCGTCGGTCAGCAGGACAACTCCCGCCACATCCTCGCCGTCCAGCCTTTCGACGACGCCGTCGAGGGCGCCGGCGAGGTCCGAGTCGTCGAAATCGACCGTCGCGATCCCGAACACCGTATCGGCCAGCATCGGTTGCAGCGTGTCGCGCACGATCGCGCGCGCGCGATCGACGCGCTGGCCGCCATCGACATCAGCGATCGCCATACTCCGCGACTGGTCAATCAGAAGGGCAACCACACCGCCCGGTGGCGCCGGCTCCGTCCGGACCGGCTGCAGCAGCAAGAACACCACGGCCAGCAGCACGGCCAGACGGAGCACGGTGAGCGTCGCGCGCTGCCCCCGCGTCAGCGCGACCGGCGGCCGCGCGTACGCCCACCACGCCAGCCCGCCCGCGACGGCGATGGCGGCGGCGACACCCCACCAGGGAACAGAAAGACCGAATTCCATCTAGCGAGCGCCGGCTGGCGCCCGCGGTTCCGCCAGGGCGCGGAAGTACCGCCGGACGGCTGCCTCGTAACCGTCCGGTGCAGCGTCGTCCGCGCCCGCGTCAAGCCGCCCCTCGCGCCGGGCGCGTTGCAGGGCGCCAGCACGGTCGGCGGCGATTGCCTCGAGCGCCTCTCGCAGGCCAGCCCGGAGCATCTCCCAGTCGGCGTAGTCCTGTTTGAACGCCTCCGTTCCCGGAGAGCTCCCGGTGAACCGGTGTTCCGCCCACCGCTCAAGTGATTCCACTGCCTCGGGACGCATTCCGCGGAGCGCCGCTTCGAGGCCCGGCGACGCCTCAAGCTGCCGTAACAGCGCCTGTGCGGCAACACCGATTGCGCTTGCGCCACCCTCTCCCTGCTCTTCCCCGCCGGCGTCGTCGCCCGACGCGCCGCCATCCTCCTCGCCGCCAGCCGACTCGCCGCTCGCCTCCAGCCGGCGCCGCAAGGCCTCCACCGCCTGCAACTCGGCGGTGAGTTCAGCCGCGCGCACTTCGGTCTGCAGTTGATTGAGCGCCCGTCGCGCCTGCGCCGTCTCCGACACTCCGTCGGCGGTTCCGTCACCGCTGCCGGCGCCGTCAAGCCGTTGCTGGAGGTCACGCTGGAGCGCTTCCGCCTGCTCGCGCAACTGCTGCTGCTCGCGCGTCAGGCGGGCCAGGATGCGCGCCGCTTCCTCGGCGCTCATGGCGTCCTCCCGCCGGACAAGGTCCGCCTGCGCCCGATTCAGGGCTTCCTGCCGCGCCGCCAGCTCGCGGACCCGGCGGAGCGCATCACTCTCCTCGTCCGCGGCGCCATCCGCCGACGAAGACTCCAGCGCCTCGTAGTTGGTCTGCTGCTCGCGGCGCAGATCGCGATCGAAAAGGGAGGAGAGATCTTCCTGTGGTTGCCACCACGCCGAACTCCCCTGCGCCTGCCCGAACGAGAGTTCCATCCGCCGGATCGCCGCCTCGACGCGATGCAACTGGTTGAGGGCCTCCAGTTGCGGCGGCAGCGCCCTGGACGCAGACCCGATCCGAAGCTGCGCCTCCGCCTGCTCCATCGCCGCCACCGCGGCGGCCAGCGCATCCCGCTCCGCCTGTGATCGTCCGCGCTGCAACATCTGGGCCGCGGCGCCAAGGGTCCGTTCGCGCAACTCGTCCTGCGCATCGGCGAGGGCGGTCAGATCGTCCCGAACGGCAGGGGCTGTCTCCGTGCCCCGATCGATCTGCCAGGTAGCGGCGACGATCTCCTTCTGCATCTCCGCAAGGCGGCGGATAGTGTCGGCGTCCATGCCGGCTCCGGACCGCGCCATCGAGACCTGGTACTCTCGGGCGAAGGGACGTACCGTCATGAAGTAGATGCCGCTGCGGACATCCCGGGTCCGGCGCGGGTTCCCGTCGCGGGCCCGGACGTAGTAGCTGATGACGTCTCCCGGGGACACGCCGAGTCGTTCGGCGTAGAGCGTGTGAGCGCCGGCAACGCGCGCCGCCGGTTCACCCAACAGGTTCACCCGTCGTGGATCGCGGCCCGCCACGGTGTAGACAAGCTCCAGCTCCTGCAGGGCGTAGTCGTCCTCCGCGTGGGCCTCGACAACCGGCTCTTCGACCGACGTGATCTCGCGATCCCCGGCAGGACGGCGGAGCTCGATGACCGGCGGCCGATCGGGAATCGCCCGGACGAGGTACTCCGTCCCTTGGCTGCCCGCATTTCCGAGCGCCACCCGATACGCGTCGTCCCCCACGACGTCGAACGTCGCGGCAAGCGATGCGGCGGCTGCGGGAGCGAGCGTCAGCGTCCCGCCCGACCCGAACCGCAGCGAACCGGTGCGCACCGGCGCGTCGGTATAGACCGTAATGGTGACGGTGGTGCCCTCCGGCGCGAAGACGTCGCCGCCGCCGCGGTCCACCCGCGAAGCAAGTCGCGTATGCGCCGGATAGGCGTAGGCCACGTCGATCCGCTCGACCTGCGGCGCGGCTGCGCCTCCAGGCGCGTCGCGGCCGTCCGGTGCGGCTACGCCGCCGGGCGAGGCGGCATACAGCCAACCCGCCTGTGCGATGCGGCCCAGGAAGTCGGCGCCCGCGACCGACAGCGCGACGAAAGCGGCAGTCGCGCCGATACCCGCCGCCAGCGCGCGGCGCAACGTGCCGCGGTCCACGATCCGGCCAGGATCCACCCTCCGGGCGCGCCGCGCCGCGTCGTCCAGGACGAGGCGACCGAGCGGCGACGCCGATGGACGCACCGCGACAGCACTCGCCAGACGATCCTCCAGTTCAGGGCAATGCTCCTCTATGAACCGGGCCACCTGACGGTCGTCCGGCAGCGTGCGGAACGGAAGGAAGAACCGGATGGCGAACCCTACGATCAGACCGGCGGCAAGAACGCCGACGGCAGCGAGAAATCCATCGTTCGGACCCAGCAGACGATCGATGCCCAGCAGAGTGGCCAGGACGAGCGTCGCCGCTCCTGCCGTCCGGGCCGCCGCGGTCATCAGGCGGGCAGCGGCCCACCGCCGGCGAACCGTCCGGAGCAGCGCCGTGATGTCGGCCCGGGACGCTTCCATCACGCCTCAGTGTATGCCACGGTCCCACGGGACGCGCGTTGCATCGCCGCTCGAATGGTGTGGGGGTTTCACCACGGGCTGCTAGACCATGTTGCGGCCCACGAACAGCTCGCCCACCAGCACGAGGCCAAGCGCCACGACGACGTACCACCAGAGCGCCGGCTCTGCGTCCGGTTCAACATCGGCCGGCGGTGGCCGGGATGCCGCCTCCGCGTCACCCGGAGGAGGCCCGTCCGGGGTTCGGGGCGCCAGGTAGCGTAGCGCTTCGTGGACAAAGGGTACATAGCCCGGCCGTCGCGGGAAGTCGTTCCAGTCATCGTTCAGATCGGAACCGAAGATGAGCACCCGGCCCGGGGCGTCCGGGTATTCGAGCAGGGCCGGGGCGCCATCGTCGAAGCGGGCGAGCACTTCCGCAGCCGGCAGCGTGGTCCGGACCGTGGTGGAGAACTGCGCCTGCCCAAGGGCTGCGGCGCGATCGCCGAACGGCCGGAAGACGCGGTGGCGCGGATCCGCGACGGCGAGGCGACGGGCGCCGTCCTCCTCCGGCGGCGACATCGCCAGCTCGACCGGCGGGCCGAGCAGATCGCCCACGAGGCTGGGGTCGACGCCCGGTCCGGCAACCAGCAACAGGCCACCGCCGTCACCCACGAACTGCGCTATGCGTGCCCGTCCCGGACGACTCAGTCCGGTGGTCCCGACGACCACCACGACGTCGGTCGCATCCCATACCGGCGGTTCGGCCGACGCGACCGCTTCCGGCGCGACGGCGCGAACGGCGAACGGCCGTTCCGGCGGGGCTGCGTCCATCGCGCGCGTCAGGTACAGCGCATCGGGCTCCAGGGTCCCGGCGTTCACGACCACCAGTACGCCGGTCGGATCGACGGTCCCGGCCGGGCCCGTGACGGCCGGCGCCCCACCGCCCGCCACCGAATCGGCGGCGCGAGCCGCTCGATCGTCGTCTTCCGTCGCGCTGTCCGTCGCGTCCAGGAACGGCCGGGCGAAAGCGAGGGCGAGCAGGACTATCGCGGCAACGCGCAAGGCGAGGAGGATCAACTCGCGCAGCCGCCGACGCAGGTCCCGGTGGACGAACGCCCGCTCGAGGAAACGGACGTGGCTGAATGGTAGGCGCGGCGCGCGCCCGCGCAAGGTGAAATGCAGAATCACCGGCAATGCGGCAGCCAGGACGCCAATCAGGAACAGCGGCGACAGGAACGACATCTAGGAGCCCGTGGCTCAGCCTCGCGCGATCCGCGACGAGAAGTACGCGCGCAGCGCGTCGTCGAGCGGCTGCGACGTGTCGACCCGACGGTACTCGATGCCGCTGAGCGGCAGCTCACGCGCGTAGCACTCCAGCAACTGGTCCATCTCCCGCAGGTAGCCGTCGCGCAGCTCGGCGGCCACACCGGTGATCGTCTCGCCCGTCTCCAGATCCTCGAAGCGCGTCGGCGGCTCGAAGGGGAAGGCCAGTTCAGCGGGATCCAGCAGGTGGAAGACGACCACGTCGTTGCGCCCGAACTTCAGGTGGCGCAGACCACCGATGACCCGCTCGGGATCGTCCAGCAGGTCGGAGATCACCACCACCATGCTTCGCCGGCGCATGGAGGCGGCGAGCCGGTTGAGGGGGGCGGCGACGTCAGACTGCCGGCCCGCCTCCAGGTGGTCAAGCGCAATCAGGATCCGCCGCAGGTGCCCCGGTCGCACGCCGGGCGGGATGTCGGCAACCACGCGGTCATCAAAGGTCGCCAGACCAACCGCGTCCCGCTGGCGCTCCATCAGCCAGGCCAGGGCGGCGGCGAGGTACGATCCGTACTCCAGTTTCGACACCGGTCCCGAGCCGTAGCTCATCGATGCGGAGATGTCGAGGAGCAGCCGGCACTCGAGATTCGTGTCCTCCTCGAATCGCTTGACGTAGTAGCGGTCGAGCCGTGCGTACACCTTCCAGTCGAGCGTGGAGAGATCGTCGCCCGGTATGTAGGGGCGGTATTCCGAGAACTCGACGCTGAAGCCGGTGTACGGACTGCGGTGCAGGCCGAGAAGGAACCCTTCCACGACCGTGCGCGCACGCAGCTCCATCGAGCCGAGGCTGGCGACGACCGCCGGGTCGAGCCAACCGGGGCCGGCCACGCCGGTATCCCGCGCCCGGCCGAGCGTCCGGCGCGGCATCACATCCCGCTTGACGGAACGGGCACCGTGTCGAGCAGCCGCGCGATGATCGCCTCGACATCGACACCCTCGGATTCGGCGTAGAAGTTCGTGACGATGCGGTGGCGGAGTACCGGCCTCGCGAGCGCCCGGATGTCACTGACCGAGACGTGGTATCGCCCATCCATCAACGCGCGCGCCTTGCCGCCGAGGACGAGCGCCTGTGACGCGCGAAGGCCGGCGCCCCAGGTGACCCATCGTTCGACGTAGTCCGGCGTGTCGGCGCGACCGGGACGCGACGCGTCGACCAGGCACACCGCGTAGCGCGCCACCTCCTCGGTGACCACCACCTGTCGGACGAGGTGCTGGAAAGCCAGAATGTCGCTCCCCTCCAGCACCCGGTCGACCGACGGCGTCTCGTCCGAGGTGGTCCTCGTCACCACCGCCACCTCGTCGCTCACCGGCAGATAGCTCATGACGACGTTGAACATGAAGCGCGAGAGCTGCGCTTCCGGCAGCGGATAGGTCCCCTCGAGCTCGATCGGGTTCTGCGTCGCGAGCACCAGGAAAGGTTCGTCGAGTGGGAACGTGCGGCCCGCCGCGGTGACATGATGCTCCTGCATCGCTTCCAGAAGGGCGGACTGCGTCTTCGGCGGCGTCCGGTTGATCTCGTCCGCCAGGATGATCTGCGCGAAGATCGGTCCCTTGACGAACGTCAGCTCGCGGTGGCCGGCGGAGTCGTCGATGATCTCGGTCCCGGTGATGTCGGCCGGCATCAGGTCCGGCGTGAACTGAATCCGCTTGAACGACAGGTGCAGCACGTCGGCAAGTGTCTTGATGAGGAGGGTCTTGGCGAGGCCCGGCACTCCGGTGATCAGGCAGTGCCCGCCGGTGAAGAGCGCGGTCAGAACCAGGTCGATCGCCTCGTCCTGACCGACGATTACCTTGCGGAGCTCACGCAGGATGCGGGTGCGGGCTTCGCGGACCCGCTCGGTGGCCTCCGCCGCCGCGGCCACCGCGTCACTCGCCGTCACCGCGGCCGGCGCTGTCGTCGACCCGTTAGCCATCAGTGCGTCAGCGCGTAAACGATTTCGTTGATGAACATGCGGTACGACTGCGCCGTGTACTGCACGTACGTGGGGTACTGCTCGGCGTTCGACCACTCCCATCCGTCGCCCATGTCCGTATTGAAGTTGATCAGCGCCATGGCGCGTCCGTCGTCCGCGAGGATGGCGCGCAGCTTCGGCTCGAAGCCGCCCTTCTCCCAGGTGACGTTGTTGAAGAACGACCCGAGGCCGGGGATTTGAGGGTAGGCGTCCAGGTTGTAGAACGACGAGAAGACCGCATGCCCGGGACCGAGATCGACGATCGGGCGGTCCGGAAAGACCCGCTCCATCTGCCGCGCGAACAGCTCCCACTCGGCCGGGCCGTGGAAGTCGTCGAACGTTACGGTTCCTCCCCGCAGCAGGAACTCTCTCAGGTTCGCCACCTCGTCGTCGGTGAGCATCATGTTGGCCGGCTCGACAATGTAGATCCAGGGCTGCTCCCAGAGGGCGTCATCGGTCAACGCGGCGACGATGGGCTCGTTCACCTGGATCGTCGTGACCCGCGCCATCCGGCGCGACAGGTTCTGCTCCGCCACCGGCGCGTCCACCGTCCAGGGATCGACTCCGTAGATGCGCAGGAACTCGGCCAGTTGATCGGTGGGCGTGGTGTAGCGGACTCGAACGAAGCGCCACTCCAGGCCGGTCAGTCCGTCGCGCTCCGGTAGCGGGACATCCTGTGCGGCGGCCCCGGTTCCGGCGAGGCCGGTTCCCATGACGCCGGCTCCCACGGCCCCGGTTCCCAAGGGCGCCAGGATCACCGCGGCCGCGAGGATGGCCGCCGCTCTCACGGCGACGCCTCGATAACCCTCAGAAGCGCATCCTGCGCCCGCTCGTACGTCGGGGCAATCTCCAGCGCCAGCATGGCCTGCCGCTTCGCCGCGTCGAGATCGCCCACGGCGATGAGCGTCTCGGCGTAATCGGTGTGCGTCGCCACCCGATCCACGGGACCGAGCGCCAGCGCAATCCGAAGCTCACGCAGGGCAACCTCCGTCCGCCCATCCTCCTTCGCCATCCGGCCGAGTGTCTGGTGCGGGATGGGATCGAAAGGATCGATCTCGATCAGCCGCTCGTAGGCAATCCTGAGCCGCCGGTCATCCTCCGCTCCCTCCGCGAGCGCCGCCAGCATGCGGGCCGTTTCGGGAGAACTCTCGTCATGCTCGAGGAGCAGCTCCAGCTCGTGCATCGCCTGTTCGGTGTCGCCCTCCTCTTCGGCGATCAGCGCCAGTTGCCCGCGGGGGCTCTCCAGACCCACGGTGATCGGGAAGAGTTCGACCGCCCGTTCGAACGCCGCGCGCGCCTCGTCCGGCAGGCCCGCTGCACGCGCCGCGACGCCGAGGGCCATTTGGGCCTGGAAGCTGCCCGGGTGTTCCTCGGCCAGCCCGTGCAGAAGCTCCAGCCGGTCTTCCCCTTCCCCGGGCGGAAAGGCCGGTGCGCCCTCCAGAGCGCGCCGCAATTCGCCGTAGCGCTCCTCGATGTCGGCATCGAAGCCTGCCTGCAGGGAGTCGAAAGTGAGTCCGATCCGTTCGAGCCCGCCTTCGGTATCGAGTCCGTCGCCGTAAGCACGGATCAGGGTCTGCAGCGTGTCGTCGCCGTATGTCTCGACGATGTGCTGCACGACCAGCGACGCATGGAAATAGGCAAGACCGAGCCCCCCCTGCGTGAACTCGCTGTCGAGCTCGGCAATCGAACGGAGGTTGCCGGCGTTGATCGCGGTCAGGAACTCAAACAACTGGTCGCGTTCCCAGGCGGGATGCCGCCGCTTCTCCTCGAACGACGAGATGCCTTCGCTCAGCGAGCGCGTCAGCCGCTGGTTCGACATCTGCAGGGTGACGACGTGCGCCATCTCGTGCCAGAGGGTCGAAAGCCAGTGGAAGCTGCCGGACGGGCTCGCCCGCGGCGAAACCATCGTCACGACGCGGCCGAAGCAGGCGCCCAACGCACCCACCATCCCGGGAAGGCCGAGGGTGCGGACGGCGAAGTCGTCGTGGCGCGGGAAGATCTCGATGAGGACCGGGGTCTCGGGCGTCATGTTGTACAGGGCAGAGAGCGTGTCGAGCGCCTCCTGCGCCACGTCGATTACGTAGTCCCTTATCGCCGGCGCCTCCTCCGGATGGAGCCGAACGATGAGGTCCCCTTCCTCGAATGTCTCGAACTCGTCGAGCTGATCCAGCATCTCGAGCAGATTGAAGGTGACGACATCGTACGGATCCGCCTCGAACGAGCGCTCCAGCGCGGCCCGTGCGCCCGGTTCGTCGCCCGTCCGGAGCAGGTGCATGCCGAGATCGGCGTGGGCGCGGATATGGTCCGGATTCAGCTCCAGAGCGCGGCGGACCAGCGTGACCGCTTCCGGGAAGCGATAGGCGCGCGCCACGTGGTAACCGGCGATCCGGTAGGCGTCGGCATAGACGGGGTTGATCGCCAGAATCCCCGCCACCTCATTCTCGAAGTCGTCGCGCCGGTCCTCCAGCCAGGCGATCGCCGCCACGAGCGCACGCGCCTCCAGGTGATTCGGGTTGTGATCGAGCACGGCATCGATCGACTCGCGCGCCGCGTCGCGATTCTGGTCCGCGAGTTCAAGCTCCGCGATGAGGAGATGGGCGCGGGCGTTCGTGGGGTCGATGGCCAGCGCGCGTTCCGCCGCTCCCCGCGCGGTGAGCGGTTCGGCCCCGGGGCCACCGGCCGGAATCGGCACGCCCGCGTTAGCCAGCACCTGGGCGAGTCCGACGAGCGCGGGTGACCACTCGCCGTCGAGCGCGAGTGCGTCCTGATACGACCGCTGCGCGTCGGCGTAGTTGTACTTCTCCAGGAAGAGGTCACCCCAAGCCGTGTGGACGGCCGGATCTTCCGGCAGCGACCGTGACGCGCCCCGGAAGAACATGTTGGCGCGGCGGAATCCTCCGGCCGCCTGCGAGGCCAAACCGCCGTAGTACTGCAGCAGGGGATCGGGCGTGCTCTGCCCCGCGACGATGACCGCCTCCAGGAACCGCGCCGCCTCGTCCACCCGGCCGACGGTGGCCAGCAGGCGGCCGAACTCCAGCCCCGCCACCGTTCCCGGCGCCGCCCGCGCTACGGGGTCGAGAAGCGCTTCGGCTTCCTCGTAACGGCCCGTCTCGATCAGCCGGCGCGCCCGCAGCGCCGCCGCGGCGGGGTCGGAGGACTCGCGGGTGCCCGCCAGATCCTCGGCGGCCTCGGCGTCGCCATGTGCCAGCGCGCGAGTCGCCTGATGATGAAACGCGAGATCGGCTTCCGGGGTCTGCGCCGAGCCCGCAGCCGGAAGCGCAAGGGCGATCAGAAGTGCCAGACACGCGCACGACAAATCATGAGCGCTCACGTCGCGATTATAGTCTCGCAGGAGCCTGCGCGCCCTTATGGTGCGCCGGTTTCCAGGTGCGCCGGTTTCCGGACCGGCACTAGAAAAACGCCAGGTTCTGGTGGGACGGGATCTCGAAGCGGCGGCGGCATTGCCGGCAAACCATGATGTCGTCGACGCGCACCATGTAGTTACGGAGCTTCTTGAACATCTCGCGGTCGGCTGCGTCAGCGCGTCTTGGCGGCTGCGCCTTCTTGACCCGGCGTATCCAGCGGACCTGGTACTCGCCGCGGAACCCGCATCGCGGACAGGTATAGGAGGCCGGCTTCGTCTCATGTGTCTCGTCGAAGAACTCACGTTCGTGCAGCGGCATGCCGGGATGATAGCAGCCCCCCTAACAGCCCTGGGGGCGTGCGTTCATCGACCGGACGGTGACGCCTGATGCCAGCCGTCGCTTTCTACATCTCGGGCCACGGCTTCGGCCACGCCTCCCGGCAGACAGAGATCATCCGGGCTCTCCGTCGCCGGCGACCCGACGTGCAGGTGGCGATCCGGACCCCGGCGCCCCGCTGGATGTTCGACCGGTCGCTTGGCGAGCGCTGTGATTTCGAGGCGATCCAGACCGACACCGGCATGGTGCAGCGGGACAGCCTCACGATCGACGTGGCGGCATCGATCGTTCGGGCCCGCGATTTCCACCGTTCGCTAGACGCACGCGCGGAGGCGGAGGCGGCGCGCCTGACGGTCGAACCGGTCGATCTGGTGGTGGGCGACATCCCTCCCCTCGCCTCCGCCGCCGCGGCGCGGGCCGGCGTGCCGGCGGTCGTCGTGGGTAACTTCACCTGGGACTGGATCTACGCCGGGTATGAGGAAACCACCGAGCTGGCGCCGGCGCTCGTCGACACGATACGGGAGGCCTACGCCTCCGCGGATCAGGCGTGGCGCCTGCCGTTGCATGGCGGTTTCGAGACCTTCGACGGCGACCGGCTCGTTGACATCCCGCTCGTTGCGCGCCGTTCGGAGCGTTCGCCGGCTGACGTGCGCCGCCAACTCGGCTTGCCGACCGACCGGATTCTCGTACTCTGTGCGTTCGGCCGATACGGCGTCGGTCCCATCGACTGGGTGCGGCTGAGCGAGTTGCGGGACTGCCACACGGTAGCGACGACGGGCGGCCCGGCCCCGATGGCGGAGGAGGCGCCGAGCTGCGCCGTTACTACCCTCGACGAAGCATGGATGGCGCAGCAGGCCATCGCCTACGAGGATCTGGTGGCGGCGGTGGACGTAGTGGCAACCAAGCCGGGCTATGGGATCGTGTCGGAGTGCGCGGCCAACGGGACGGCAATGATCTACACGGAGCGGGGGCGCTTCCCCGAGTACGACGTCCTTGTCGCCGGAATGGAAGGCTTGCTCCGCACCGCGTTCATCGAGCGCGACGATCTCTTCGCGGGACGGTGGCAGGCATCGATCGAGCGCGCGCTGGCGCAGCCCCTACCAGGAACGCCTCCCCTCGACGGCGCCGAAGTAGCGGCCAGGATGATCGACGCCCGGCTGCCCTAGCAGCTCGTGGTGAAACCCCGCGTCACACCGAGAGCGGCGAGGCGCGATGGTCAGTCCTTGCTACAGGTCACCAGCGACCAGATGCGCGGAATATTGACCTTCTCGATCGAAACCGGGTTGAGGTCCGCCTGGGCGAGAAACGCCGGCAGGTCAAGGTCCGCCTTGAAGCCGATGTGGACGGTGAGCGGCGAGAGCCACCGCTCCGCGCGCGCCAGCAGACGGTTCGGGCTCCGGAAATGGTTCAGGAAAACGAATCTTCCGCCGGGCCGGCAGACGCGACGCATCTCGCGGGCCACCGCCACCGGATCGGAGCAGACACTGATTACGTAAGGCGCATATACCAGGTCGAACGAGTCGTCGGGAAACTCCAGCGCCGAGGCGTCCATCTGCTGCAGGCGGACATTGTCGACGCTGCGCGAGGCAAGCCGGCGCCGCGCCTTTTCCAGCATCCTGTTCGAGAGGTCGATGCCGGTCACGTTGACATAGCGCGGGTAGAGGGTGGCGTTGATGCCCGACCCGACCCCAACCTCCAGAACCCGGTCGCCCGGTTGCAGATCAAGTTTCCGGATGGCCTGCAGGCGGCCCGGATGGAGGGAGGGGCCAAACAGCCAGTCGTCCAGCTTCCAGCCGAGGCGGTCGTAGACATCCTCCACGAACGTGCTCTGCACGTCCGTCACGGAGAGAGCCCGTGTGGCAGGGTCCTTCCCGCCATCACCGCCGAAAAGGCTCACGGGCATTCGCGGACTATACCACGGGGTATTATCGTCCGCATGCCGCCCGAAGCACGGTTCCTTTCGGGCACCCAACTGCTGCTGACCACCCTCGTGGTGAAACTGGCGGTCGTGGCAACGCTAGCCACGATGCTTGTCCGGTTCCGGCAGTTTCGCCGGATCCTGCTGACCGAGCAGCGAGCCTGGCGCGAGAGGCTGGTCTTCGCATTCAGCTTCGGCCTGCCCCTCGCCGCCGGCGTTGGCGCCCGTCTCCTGCTTGGCTACGACGCGGCCGACTTCTCACTCGCCGGGCCGTATCTCGCGGGCCTGATCGCCGGGCCCTACGCCGGCGCAATCGTCGGTGTGCTGGTGGGCGCCCCAGCCCTGTCGGGCGGTGAGATCGGAACGCTGCCGTTCGCAGTCGGATGCGGCTTCGCGGGAGGCGGCCTGCGCGAACTCTGTCCAAAAGAAGAGATTTGGCGTCTTTCCCCGCTGTTCTTCGCCGACCTTCCAAAACACACGTGGCACGCGGTAAGCCGTTTCCGGATCGACTGGCACGTCCTGTTGGCGGCCGCGCCGGTCGGCCTCGAGGCAATCCGTCAGGCAATCGGTTTTCGGTTCGGGCCGGTCGGTATCTTCTTCCACCGGCCCGACACGATCTGGATTGCCGCTCTGGTCGTCCTGTCGACCGTGCTGAGCGTCGCGATCCCAATAAAGATCTGGAACAGCGCACGGATCGAGCACCGGCTGCAGGAGCAGGAAAAACTGCTGATGGCGGAGCGGGTCGAAACCCTGACGCGTCAGATCAATCCACATTTCCTGTTCAATACCCTCACCTCGATCTCCTCGCTGATCCGGTCGCAGCCCGAAACCGCGCGGATGCTCATCCTCAAGTTGTCCGCCATGCTCCGCCGGTTGCTGCGAACCGGCGAACACTACGTCACGCTCCGGGAAGAACTCGCCTCCGTCGACGAGTACCTCGACATCGAGGCGGTCCGTTTCGGACCGACCCTCGCCATCGAGAAAGTGATCGGCCCCGATACCCTGGACATCGTGGTGCCGGCCATGGTGCTGCAGCCCCTCGTCGAGAACGCCATCAAGCACGGTATCGAAAGAAAGGTCGGGGGCGGCCGGATTGCCATTCGAAGCATGAGAAGGAATGGCCATGTGATTCTCGAGGTAGTGGACAACGGCGCCGGAATGGTCAATACGGAGGTACTGGGGCGCAGCGACGGGATCGGCCTTCGCAATGTTGATGAGCGGCTCAGGACCATTTACGGCGAGAATTACCATCTGCAATTGGAGAGCACCCCTGGGGAAGGAACTTGCGCGCGCATGGAGATTCCGGAACTGGAGGTTCCGAGGGAGGTGACGGCCTGAAACGGACTCCTGAAAGCAGCCTTCGCCGCTCTCGGTGTTACGCAGGGGCTAACCACGGCCTCCCGGAGTCGGAACCGGCTAAGATAGACGGAACGTTTACCAATGAGCATTCGCGCGCTGGTCGTGGACGACGAAGAGCCGGCCCGGAACGAACTCTGCTTCCAGCTCAAGCAACTCGAGGACGTCGAGGTAGCGGGTCAGGCAGGTGACGGGCCCCAGGCCCTGGAGTTGATCGATGCGCTCCACCCCGACCTGGTGCTGCTCGACGTGCAGATGCCAGGTCGCTCCGGCTTCGAGGTGGCGCGCGAACTGGTCGAGCGCCCGGAAGCGCCGTCCGTCGTATTCGTAACCGCCTATGACCAGCATGCCATCGAGGCATTCGAGGTGAACGCCGTCGATTACCTCCTGAAGCCCGTCGCGCCGGCGCGACTCGCCCAGACCATCGCGCGCGTTCGCGACCTGGTCGAGACGCAGCACCGCACCGGAAACGACGAGGCGGGCGACGCCTATCCCCTGGAGGCAGCGACGCTGGAGAGGATCGCCCATCTGGTAGCGGACCGCCGGTCCCATCGCGAACCGATTGCCATCCGTGTCAGTGATCGATTCGTGCTGATGCAACCCGAGGACATTGTCTTCGCCTCGTTGACAGGCGACGTTGTGAAAGTAAGCACCGGCCGTCTGCAGGGAGCGGCCAGTTGCCGGACCCTGGATGAACTCCATTCGCGCCTCGACCCGGAGATGTTCTGGCGGGTACATCGAGCGCACGTGGTGAACATCCACAAGATCAAGGAGATCGTGCCGTGGTTCAGCCGTACGTACATTCTCAAGATGAAGGACTCGGAGCAGACGGAGATCCCGGTAAGCCGGGCGCAGACGAAACGGCTGCGACAGTATCTCAGCCTATAACGCCGGGCGACTCGCTCGAAGAGATATTCCGGTCGGAACGTCCTGCTGCCGAACCCTCACCGGGACCCTCGCGGAGGGCGCAGTTCCTTCGTCGCGCGGGCGTCGAGCTGGCCGCCTGGTTCAAGACGCTCGCATCCGCCGCGGTCTACGCCACGCTCATCGTCACGTTCGGCTTCCAGGTAGCGCGGGTCGAGGGAAAGAGCATGGAGCCTACCCTCCAGGATCAGGACCGGCTCATCGTCAACAAGGCGGTGTATCACTTCAGCGACTGGACTGTCGTCGGTTCGCTCATAGGCGCCCGCGACCCGGAGCCGGGCGACATCGTCATGCTCAAGTACCGGCACGAGCCGGAGAAGAACTTCGTCAAGCGCATCGTCGCGGGACCTGGCGATACGGTCCGAATCGATGGCGGTCAGGTGTACGTCAACGAAGTGCTCCAGCCGGACGCCGAAATCCCGCCATCGTTCCGAAGCCACGAGGATCGTGGGCCGGAGGTGGTCCAGGAGGCGTTCTACTACGTCATGGGCGACCACCGGAACAACAGCTCCGACAGCCGGCACTGGGGCCAGGTGCCGAAGGACTACATCATCGGCAAGGTCCAGCTTCGCTGGTGGCCCTTGGACGATATGACGCTCTTCTGAGCCGAGGAACTCGTGGTGAATCCTGCCGCCCCATGCGCGAAGACATCTCGGAGTTGACGACCAATCGGCTGTCACTCTATCTGCGATTCCTGAACGAGTTGGACGCCCAGGGCGTCAAGACGGTGTCGTCGAAGGGACTGGCCGAGCAATTCGGATTCAACGCGGCGCTGATCCGCAAGGACCTGGCCCATTTCGGCGATCTGGGGGTCCGGGGGGTCGGCTATATCGTCAAGGATGTGCGGCAGCAGTTGCACACGATCCTCGGCCTTGATCGAAAACTGGCGGTGGCGATCATGGGAGCGGGAAACCTGGGCCTTGCGCTGGCTGACTATCCCGGCTTCCGGCGCGAGGGATTCCGGATTGTCGCGCTATTCGACACCCTGCGGGAAAAGGTGGGCCGCACGTCGCGAAGCGGTGTCCCAATCCATGACATCCGAGACCTCGCCGCGGTGGCGAAGCACGAAGCCATCACCATCGCGGTGATTGCGGTTCCCGCGGTCTCCGCCCAACAGGTGGTGAATACGGTGGTGGAAGCGGGAATCCGCGCGGTGCTGAATTTCTCCCCCGGCGCGCTGCGCGTGCCGGAGACCGTGAAGCTCAAGAGCGTCGACCTGACGGTCTCGCTCGAGAGCCTGTCCTTCTTCCTGGCGGGCCTCGACGAGCCGTCCCCCGCGGAGGCGGTCGGGTGATGGCTGATCCGGCTGGACGGGGGCGGACGCCGGGGCTCAGTCACGTCGACGAGCGGGGACGCGTCCAGATGGTCGACGTGGGCGACAAACCGGTGACTGACCGCGTCGCGGTGGCCCGCGGGCATGTCGCGATCGGCCCGGATGCGCTCGCGGCGATTCGCGAAGGAAGGGTCGCCAAGGGAGACCCGCTCAATGCGGCGCGCCTCGCGGGGATTATGGCCGCGAAGAAGACGGCGGACCTTATCCCGCTCTGCCACCCGTTGCCGCTCGCGCAGGTGAAAGTGGCGCTGATCGAGGAATCGGACGGCTACGGAATCGAGGCGACCGTCCGGACGACGGCGCAGACCGGCGTCGAGATGGAGGCGCTGACCGCCGTCTCGGCCGCCGCGCTCACCCTTTACGACATGTTGAAGGCGGTCGACAAGCGGATGGTGATCGGCAACGTCCGCCTCGTCAGGAAAAGCGGGGGACGCTCCGGGGACTTTGAGGCGCCCTAGCGGCGCGGGGAGTAAGAACCATGGATGATGCAATCCGCACGATTGCCGAGTTGCCCTTCTATGTTCACGGACGCCATCCGAAGGATGCCCTGATCGGCCAGTGCCGGGGCGACTCGACAAGAATGTTCTCGACGCAGGAGTTCTTCGACCAGGTACGGGATCAGAGCCTCGGCCTGAGCACGCTCGGGGTAGAGGCCGGCGACCGGGTCGCGATCCTGTCCGACAGCCGGCCCGAGTGGATGATCGCCGACCTCGCCATCCTGACGGCGGGAGGCGTCACCGTACCGATCTATCCGACCCTGCCCCCTTCCCAGGTCCGCTACATCCTGGCCGATTCGAACGCGTCGGTCATCGTGGCGGCGAACGAAGAACAGGCGGCGAAGGTACGCGCCGTTTGGGACGATCTTCCCAGTCTGCGCACGCTCGTCGTAATGGACCCGCCAGCCGGAGAGACAAGCGGCGACGGCGGGACCGGGCGGGTGACACTGAGCCTGGAGGAACTGGCGGTGCGGGGCCACCAGTACCTGATAACCGGCGACGGCGTCGGACTCCGCTACAAGGAAACGGCGCTCGCCATCGAGCCGGATCAGTTGGCAACCATCATCTACACGTCAGGAACCACCGGCGAACCGAAGGGGGTCATGCTCACGCATCGGAACGTCGCGAGCAACATGGTTGATTCGGCTGGCGTCGTCGTCCTGAACGAAGAGGACATTACCCTCTCCTTTCTCCCGCTGAGCCACGCGTTCGAACGGCTCGTCAACTACCTCAACCTCTGGAGGGGAGTGACGGTTACGTTTGCCGAGTCGCTCGACACCATCGCTCCGAACATGCAGTTGGTCCGGCCGACTGTGATGACCGGCGTGCCGCGGGTCTACGAGAAGCTGCACGCGCGGATCTTCGAAGCGGTCGAGAGCGCGCCCGCGATCCGGAAGAAGCTGTTCCACTGGGCGGTCGGCGTCGGCACGGCGCGAGCCCGCGCGCAACTGGCCGGGCAGTCGGTCCCGCTTGGCGCCGCGCTCCAGTACCCGCTCGCCGATCGGTTGGTCCTGTCGAAGATCCGGGCGCGACTCGGCGGCCGGATCCGGATCCTGGTGTCCGGCGCCGCGCCCCTGACGGTGCCGGTGGCGGAGTTCCTCTTCGCCATCGGCGCCCCGGTGCTCGAGGGCTACGGGCTGACCGAGACGTCGCCTACGGTCAGCGTCAACCCGCTCGAGAAACCCAAGCTCGGCACGGTCGGTCCCGCCATCCCCAACGTGGAGATTCGGATTGCCGAGGACGGCGAAATCCTGGTGCGGGGCCCGAACGTGATGCAGGGCTATTACCACAAGCAGGAGGCGACGGACGAAGTTATACGCGAGGGCTGGTTCCACACGGGCGACCTCGGCAGCCTGGACGGTGACGGGTACCTCACCATCACCGGCCGCAAGAAGGAGTTGATAGTCACCGCGGGAGGCAAGAACATCTCGCCCGCGCCGATCGAGGCAACCCTGAAGCGTTCGCCGCTCGTCGCGGAGGCAGTGTTGATTGGCGACCGCCGGCCGTACTGCACCGCGCTGCTGATTCCCGACTTTCCCGCTCTCGCCGCTCGGACGCCGGGGGACGACGCGTCACGCGAGGCGCTCGTGGAACGGCCGGACGTGGTGCGGCTGTTCGACGCTATCGTGGAAGATGCCAACGCGGAGTTGGCGCCACACGAACAGGTGAAGCGCTTCGCCCTCCTTCCGGCCGAGTTCGCCATTGCGACGGGCGAGTTGACACCGACCATGAAGGTGAAGCGGAACGTCGTCTGCGACCGGTGGGCGGACACCATCGAACGCCTGTACGCCGGCTAGCAGCCCGTGGGTGAAAACCCCGCGTGACACCGAGAGCCGCGAGGCAGCCGGCTGACAAGGCGCGACGCGGGAGCATAGCGGCGGGAACGGTATACGATGCAGCAATGAAGGGTCTGAGGATCGGCCTGGCGATCGTCGCGCTTCTGGCAGCGCCGCCCGTCGCGGCCCAGACCTCCCGCCGGGCGGCGACGCTCGACGCCATAAACCAGCATCCTTTCTTCTTCCACGGCCAGGAAGTCGTGCTCGTCGCCGAAGCGGTGGCCGACCAGGTGCTCACCTGGCTGGTAAGCGAGGACGACAGCGTGCGCATCCTCGCGCTTGACGTGCCGCCACCGCCGGCCGGCGTGCGCGAGCCGCTCGAAGTGGTCGGCACGTTTTTCGATGTCGGACGTCTGGACGAGACGGATCAGCGGCTCGCGGGATTGCCGATCCGCCGTATCTCGGACGAACTGCTCCAACGGCCCTGGCCAACGAGAGGGGAATTGCCGATCCTGATCGCCACCGAGTCGCGACCCGCGGAGGCAGCGACGGCGACGACGCTTCGAAGCATCGTGCTCGACCCGGTCCGCTACGAAAACGACGGTGTGACGGTCATCGGCCGGTTCCGCGGACGCAATCTCTACGGCGACATGCCGGAAGCGCCCGACGAGAGCCGCTGGGACTTCGTGCTGCGCTCCGCCGACGCCGCTATCTGGGTCGTCGGCATGGAACCGAAGGGGGACGATTTCGAACTGGACATCCTGGCGCGTCGGGACACCGGGCGGTGGCTCGAAGTGACCGGATCGGTCCGGATCGAGGACGGCATGGTCCTGGTCGACGCCGGCAGGCTGACCTTGGCGGAGCCGGGCGCGGACCGGCCCGCCGATACGACGACGACGGCCAGCGCCGCAACGCGGCTGCCGCCACCGGAAGTCATCTTCACCGCACCCCTGGCGAACGATATCGACGTGCCGCCGGACGGTAACGTTCGCGTGCAGTTCTCGCGCGACATGGACGCCGAGTCGTTCGAAGGGAAGGTCCGCGCACGCTACGGACAGGGCGCCGCCACCGAAGGGGCCGAGATTCCCGTGACGATTGGCTATCGCGGACGGAACCGCGTACTCGAGGTCCGCTTCGAACAGGAACTCGAGCGCTTCCAGAGCGTGACGGTCGAATTGCTCGACGGCATCAGCGCCAACGACGGCACACCCCTCCCGCCCTGGACCATCACCTTCTTCGTCGGCGGCTAGCAGCCCGTCGTGCGGATTCTCCACGTCGCGGATCGCCTCAGCGATCGAGGGGGCGCCGACTGGGCTCTGCTC
Source organism: Acidobacteriota bacterium (assembly GCA_009838525.1). NCBI lineage: Bacteria > Pseudomonadati > Acidobacteriota > Acidobacteriota bacterium. The sequence goes on along the minus strand of VXRJ01000035.1, from coordinate 46,755 downwards.
GGGCTCCTGGACGCCTTGTCGGGCGGCCACGAGCAGCACCTGGCGGTCGGCCGCGACGATGGCGCCATTCGCCCGTCCTGCCCGGTCACCGTCGTGCCGCGCGTGGATGCCAGGACGCACGCCGACGCGGATCTCGATCCCCTGATGGCCCGATTGCGCCCGGACATGGTGCACGTGCACAACGTGGTCAATCCGGCGGTGTTGGAGTGGGCGGTCGGCGTGGATGCCGTGATGACGGTCCAGGACCACCGCTTCTTCTGTCCGGGCCGGGGCAAGTGGACGGCGGACGGCCGGGTCTGCGGCGACGCAATGGGACGTGACGTATGCGCCGGGTGCTTCAACGACCCCGGCTACTTCGAGGGCACCATCGAGCTCACCGCGCAACGACTGGAATCGGTGCGGCGCCTGCGGCTGACCGTGCTGTCTTCCTACATGAAGCGCGAGTTGATGCAGGTGGGGATCCCGGCAGACCGAATCGCGGTCGTGCCCCCGTTCCCCTACGGCCTCGACCCCGACGCGGCAGCCGACGGTCCACCCTGCGTCCTCTTCGCGGGACGGGTGGTCGAAGCCAAAGGCATCCGCGAGGCGATCGACGCCTGGCGCCGCTCGGGCTCCGGCCTGTCGTTCGTCGTGGCAGGCACCGGCCCGTTGCGCCGCGAGATCGAAGCTGAGGGCGTCGACGTGCTGGGCTGGCTCGACCGCGGGCGTCTCTCCGCGGCCTACCGGCGCGCCGCCGTACTCATTATGCCCTCGCGCTGGCAGGAGCCGTTCGGCATGGCCGGGATCGAGGCCCTGACGCTGGGCACGCCGGTAGCCGCCTGGGACAGCGGCGGCGTGCGGGAGTGGCACCCTGGAGGCGAACTGCTCGTGCCCTGGGGCGATGTCGATGGGCTGGCCGAAGCCCTTCGCATCGGGTCCGGTCGTAGAGTCGATCCCCCGCGCGGGTTCGAAGGCAGTGTACTCGTTCGAAGGCTGGAAGCCCTGTACCGGCAACGCGCTCCACGGCCCTGACGACGCGTGCTGAACCTCGCGTCCTAGCGCAGGGTCTTCAGCATCGTCTCGATGGACTCACGCGTCTGTCTGATGAGCGCGCGGCGGGCCGCGGGTCCCTCGCCGTCCGTCCCGACCGGCCGCCCTATCTTCACTCGAATGGTGACGGGGCGAATCAGGGGACTCCCCTTTCGCATCGCGCGGGCGGCGCCAGTGATGGCGATCGGAACAACCGGCGCGCCCCCCTTCATCGCCATCACGAACCCGCCCGGCTTGAAGGGCAGCAACTCCCCCGTCCGGCTTCGCGTTCCCTCCGGGAAGATCATGAACGAGTCACCTGACGTGAGCGCCGCCGTGGCGCGCTCGATCGCGCGCCCGCTCTGCCCCACGTCGCTGCGCTGAATCGGGACGAATCCGGCGACATCGAACCCGGTTCGAAGCAGCGGGATGGCGCGCCGCAGTTCCGCCTTGTAGAGGATCTTCAGCCTCGGGTGCACGGCGGCAAGCGCCAGATAAATGACCGGCGGCTCCAGGTTGCTGCTGTGATTGGCGCAGTACACCGTGCCGCGTTCCGGCCGAACGTGTTCGGCGCCCTCCACCTCGACCCGTAAGCCGGCGGCGGCCAAGCCAAGCCGCACGCCACCCCGGCCGAGAATGTAGAGGACGTTCGTCCAGCGGAAGAGCAGCGCCAGAACGACGCCTACCGGAGCGAACACGAAGACCCAGAGACTGACGCCTGCGAACGCGGCAAGTGAGCGAGCCGTCGCGACCGCTGTCCGAAAGGACTCCGCCACCGGCGCGAAACCGTCGCCAAGCGCAGAATGTGGGCGCCCGGCCTTAGGATGCGCGAACCGCCCGCCCGGGTGGATCCTTTGCCGCGGCGGGCGTCCCCACGTTCTTGGATGTCGACGGAGCGGCGGCGTCACCCGAGAAGGTCGCCTTGGCCGGCTTCTTCTTGACGACCGTCTCCGCCGGCGCGATCGCCTGCTCTTCGTGCGCGTCCGCCGCGGCAGTCGCGGTGGCGGCGGGGTCGTCAACAAGGCGCTTCCAGTTGGCGACGCATCGCTCGAGCGCTTTGTTGACACGCTTCTCCATCGCCTCGCCCGGCTCGCTCAGGACCTCCGACAATTCGGTAACAACCAGGAACTTCGCCCGGTCAAGCATCCGCTTCTCGCGGAAGGAAAGGTTCTTCGACTGGCTCAGATGGTTGAGACTCTTCAGAACCTCAACCACGTCGTAGAGCGAACCCGTCCTCATCTTGTTGGAGTTCTCCTTGAAGCGGCCCTTCCAGTTCTGGTGGTTCTCGATGCGGCCGTTGCCCAAAAGCGTAAACAGACGACGCACTTCGTGGTCGCCGATCGCCCGCCGCAGACCGACGTCATCTACGTTGTCTACCGGAACCATCACGGTCGTCTCGCTGGACGTCATCCGGAGGGAGTAGAAACCGCAGGTGGTTCCCATGATCGTTCGGGTCTCAATCCGTTCAATCACGCCTATGCCCTGGTTAGGGTAGATGACCTTGTCTCCAACCTTAAATGGCACCAAAGTCCCCCAAGCTCAAGAGTTTACGGCGACTGACGGGCGTTCGATCGGCCAAACAGCCTTCGTATTATAGCCCATCACCGGCCCGGCGCGCCGGATTCGGCCTGCCGGGGCTCTGGAGCGCGAACACGCCCGGCTGGGGAGGGCGGGGCCGCACCATCCCGATTCCCGGTGCGGACCGGCAACGGCTGTTGTAGAGTAGGGCGATGAAGGGACCGCACGTACGGACCGTCACTGTGGCGGCAGTGTTGCTGCTGTCCATTGCGTCGACGTCGCTGCCCCCCGGCGCCGCGGCGCAGACCCAGGGCAACCGGAGTCTTGCACCCTTCGTACCGACGCCGGACGACGTGGTCGACCGTATGTTGGCGCTAGCGGAGGTGACTGCGAACGATGTGGTGTACGACCTGGGCAGCGGCGACGGCCGCATCGTTATCGCTGCCGCTCAGCAGTTCGGCGCCCGCGGTGTCGGCATCGACATCGACCCGCAGCGGATCGCGGAATCGAACGCGAACGCCGAGCGGGCCGGCGTCCAGCACCTGGTCGAGTTCATCGAGATGGACGTCATGGAAGCGGATGTTTCCGAGGCAACGGTCGTTACCTTGTATCTGCTCTCCTCGTCGAACGCGAAACTGCGTCCGGTCCTTACGCGCCAGCTTCCGGCCGGCGCCCGGATCGTCTCGCACGCCTTCAGCATGGGCGACTGGGAAGCCGACGAAATAGACCGTTTCGAGGACGAGCGCGGCAGTACTCGCACTCTCTATCTCTGGCGCCACGACGGTACAATTCGCCCATAGCGCCCAGGAGCCGGTCGATGCAATCCCTGCTACATTCGAGCGGCGGTTCACGCCGCCTGCGCAGCGTTGCTCCTCGGGCCGCGACCTTGCCCTCACATTGCCGGAGTGGCGAAATGGCAGACGCGCCGGACTCAAAATCCGGTGGGGTTCACTCTCCGTGTGGGTTCGAGTCCCACCTCCGGCACCAGCACTTCGTCAGCGGCTATCCAAGACACCGGATCACCCACCGCTAACGCCTGATCATCGCCGCCGCCCTCGCCGTCGGTTTGGCGCTCGCGCCAGTATGGGCGCAGCAGATCGACAACAGCAACGCTCCAGAGATCCCGTTTGTCTCGGTGCCGGACTACCTGAGGTACTCGCCCGAGGTGAATCTCGGCGAAGTGCTTGCCGTCGCCGAGAACTCAAAAGGGCATTTGCTGGTGCTCAACCACCCGGGTACCGCGAAGAGCGGCCCGCTCTATGGCAACGCGACAACCCAGGTGCTCGAATTCGACGACGACGGGCACTTCGTCCGCGAACTGGGCCAGGGAGTGTACGGGCTCGGCTATTCGCACTCCGCACGGTACGACAAGTACGACAACCTATGGATTGTCGACAAGGGAACCAATGCGGTCACGAAGTTCAATCCCGCCGGGTACGTCACCCTGAATCTGGGTCGGCGGCCGGAAGGATACGAGCCGCACGAACACATTACGCAGCAGGAAGCGCGGCATGTCGACGGCTACTTCAACGGACCGACCGACGTCGGGTGGGATCAGGACGACAACATATTCGTCAGCGACGGCTACGTCAACTCGCGCGTCGCGAAGTTCGACAAGCACGGCAACTGGATCAAGTCCTGGGGCACCTACGGCAGTGATCCCGGTCAGTTCAACCTGCCCCACAACATGGGAGTCGACCGCGAGGGCTACGTGTACGTGGCGGACCGTACTAACCGGCGGATTCAGAAGTTCGACCGGGACGGCAACTTCGAGAAGGTCATTTACCTGAATGTGCCGTACGACAAGACGCGCCAACGTAGAACGTGAGGATTTCCGGGCGCGCCGGCGGCAAGCCGCTAGTCGCCCTGTTCCTTCGCTTTCGCCTCGCGACGGGCCGCCCAGTAACGCTTCATCCGAAGCGAGACTGCGTTGCGTTGCTCGGCTGTCATTGTCGGCCGGCGCCGCCGTGCCGGCGCTTCTGCCGCAGCCTTCGGTTTCGGCCCCGGCTTCCGCCCACGCCGCCGTCCGGCCGGCGCCGCCGTGCCGGCGCCTTTTCCTTCAAGGACGGCGATCGCGCGGTTGACGGCCTCGAGGTCGGCGCTGAGCGAACGTGCCTCTTCCCTCAGCAACTCAAGTGCCTGGTTCTTTGACATTCTCGAACCTCCTCCCGTCGGATTACAACCTATTTGCCGCGGGACCGCTCAAGTTACGGCGGACCTCTCCAGCCACGAGCGCCGAGAGTCTATCGGCTTATGTTACGGCATGCAAGCCGAATTAGATAGGTCTATTCTTCGTTGTCCCCGGGCAGCCTCCGGCGTCTTGCATAGGCACGAAGATCCGCCACCTGATCGAACTCGTCCACGATTTCGCGTCCAATCAATTCTTCGAGCACATCCTCCAGCGTGACGATGCCGGAAAAGGCGCCGAATTCGTCAATTACCGCCAGCATATGCTCTCGCCGCTCGAGAAAGGTCGTGAGCACTTCATCCAGCTTCACCGCCTCGACGGCGACGTTGATGGGTCGCATGAGCGACTTGACCGGGGTTTCGAATTCGTCGCGCGCAACTGCTCTCAGGATGTCGACCTTGTGCACGACGCCGATAAGGTCGTCCGGGTTGCCAGCCGAATGCACCGGGACGCGACTGTGCTTGTCCAGTCCTTCCCTTTCGGCGGCGTCACGCGCGGTGATCTCCGCGGCCAGCGTGAAGACGACGGGACGGGGCGTCATGACGTCTCCCACCGTCCGCTCCTCGAGACGCAGGACATTCCGGATAACGCGCGCTTCGTGAGGCCGAAAGTCACCCGAGCGCAGACCAAGGCCGACCATCGTCAGTAACTCCTCGTCCGAGACCCCTTCTTCCTGCGGCCGGCGGCGAATAAGGCGCGTGGCGAATTGCGTCAGAGCAATCAACGGACCGAACACCGTCACCAGCCAGGCGAGGGGTCGCGCGATGAAAGGCGCGAGTGCGCGGGAATAGACAACGCCCACCGTCTTCGGCAGCACCTCCGAGACGAAGAGAATCGCCAGTGTGAACGCAACGGAAAAGACCCAGATACGGTCCTGCCCAAAGGCGTTCGCCGCCAGCGCCCCGGCCATGGCGCCGCCGCCGGTGTTCGCGATCGTGTTGAGCGAGAGAATCGCCGCGATCGGGCGGTCCACGTGGTGGCGCATCTGCTTCAGGACTCGCCCCGACGGGCGCCGATCCTGTTCGAGCTGCGCAATCCGGCTCGCCGGGACCGAGTAGAGAACCGCCTCGAAGAGCGAACAGGTGGCCGATGCTCCCAGGACCAGTGCGACGACGACCATTAGTTCTGTCATGGGCTTGGTCTGCCCTCCCCTTCCGTGGACGCGCCAGATACCTGGCAGCCCGGTATGCGACGGACTCGCCGCGACGGTCCGGAACGCTCCTATCGCCGCGCCAGTTTGAAGGCGGCGAGGGTGCTGCCGTTCCGGACGTACAAGACACCACCGGCTAGTGCTGGGTAGGCACGTACAACGCCAGGCAGCAATTGGGCACGCGCCAGCGGCGTCAACGCCGCCGGCGACGCTTCGGCCAGAAGCAGCTCGCCAGACTCACGCATCACGATGAGAAGGTCGTCCGCCACAAGCAGGCTGCCAGCACCGAAGCGGTCGGCCTCCCAAGCAATATCACCCGTGTCGAGAGCGACCGCACGCAGACTGGGACCGAACTCCTGCCGTCCGTGATAGCCATAGAGATAGCCGTCACGATGCACGCTGGTCGCATAGTGGTTGGACATGACGTCGTCCGACGTCCAGATCGCCTCGACACCGCCGGCCGTGACCCGGAATAGTCCGGCGCCGGTACCGTACTGCGCCGAGATGAAGAACCGGTCGCCGATGACGAGAGGCGTGGCGGCATTCACGGACGCGCGGATGCGCGCGCGCCAGGTCAACCGGAAACGCTCCGCGCCGGATACGGGGTCAAGGCTGACGACATTGTCGCGCGTCAGGAAGATTGCGTGGCGAACGCCGGCAAGAGTCGCCGCAACCGGCGACGAATAGCTCGCCTCCTCGCCCGGCGCCGTCCAGACGATGTCACCGGTGGCGGCATCGAAGGCGACGATGCCATCCTCGGCTCCACCCACGTTCGCGATTACACGCCCATCCTCGACCAGGGGCGAGCCGGCCGCGCCGAAGAACGCCTTCCGGACACGGAAGCGCGTCATCGCGTCGACGCTCCAGAGCCCGGTTCCGGTCTCCAGATCGATCGCGTGCAACTGACCCTGTGCGCCAAACGTGAAGACACGCCCGCCGGCAACGACGGGCGCCGACCGCGGCCCCTCGTCAAAGCCGAAATCGTCCCGGTAGGTCGTCGCGTAGTCGTAGCGCCAGATGGGCTCCCCGGTAGCCGCGTCGAGCGCCTCGACCACCTCCCGATTGTCGACGCGATGAAACAGCAGCAGGCGACCGCCCGCGACGACCGGCCCCGCGAAACCGGCGCCCACATCGCGCCGCCACAATTCCTCCGGCGCGCCGCCCGGCCAGTCGCGCGCAAGGGGCGGGCCCGCGTAGTGACCGTCACGCGCCGGACCGAGAAAATGGGGCCAGTCCTGCGCCGCTGGGGTCGCCACTGAGGCGGCGCCGAGAGCAATGACGCCGCACAGGATGAGCGCGGGACGCGTCGGACGGAGCGTCGGCATCACGGAACGCCGATTATATCGATCGCGGCGCCTGCGCCCACCACGCCCGCGACCGTATAATCCCGAGGGTGAAGCTTCCCGCCCCCGACGATCGAGCGTATCTCGAGCGACTCCAGGAAAACGCGGAGGAACTTCCCTTCTTCCGTCTGATTGGCCTGCAGGTTATCGACATCCAACCCGGGCGTTCCGTGCTGTCGATCGAGCACCGCGACGACCTGACGCAGCCCGTCGGCATCCTGCACGGGGGCGTCACCGCGACGCTTATCGATACCGGCATCGCCTATGCCTTGCTGGCGCGCGATGAGTGCCGCGAGCTGGTCGGGGCCGGTGGCTCGCTTGTCGCCGTCGACCTCCGCGTCAAGTTCTTCCGCCCCGTGAGCCGCGGCGCCATTACCTGCACGTCGACCGTAACCCGGATGGGCCGCCGCATCCTGCATGGCGAGAGCGTCGTCACCAACGAGGAGGGCAAGGAGGTCGCGAGGGGCGATTCCACCTACACTACCGTGACGCGGAACGAGTACACGAAAGGCGGCAGCGAGTCTCTCGCCACGAGCGCTCTCGCCACCGTCAAGGGGTAAGCATGCCAGACCGTCATCTCGGGTTCATCATCTCAGCCACCGTCCTCGTTGCAGCCTGCGCGCCCGCTGCCATTCCCGAACCGGCGCTGGAAGCAAGCGCTTCGACGACACAACAGGGCGCGGCGCCGGATGCGGTGGCGATGGTCGCCGTAGAGGGCGAGGGAGCGCGCTATTGGCCGCGCTGGCGAGGCCCCTCCGGGCAGGGGATCGTCGCCGGCGCCGGGTACCCCGACCGTTGGAGTGCCACCGACAACGTCGTCTGGCGCACCACGGTGGAGGGACGCGGCAACTCCTCCCCGATCGTCTGGGAAGACCGGATCTTCCTCACAGCCGGGCGCAACCGGGGACGCGAACTCTACATCCTCGCCTACGACCGCACGGACGGATCGCTGCTCTGGGAAACCGACGTGGCGCCGGGCAGTCCCGAACGCGTCCACCAGAAGAACGGACCCGCTTCGGCGACGCCAGCCACCGACGGCGAGCGCGTCTACGTTTCCCTGGGAAGCCGCGGCCTGGTAGCGCTGGACCTTGACGGAAACCGGATCTGGCATACCGAGGTCGGACGAATCGACAACTACCATGGCCCCGCCGGCTCGCCTCTCCTGCATGGCGATCGCGTGTTCATCTACCAGGATCAGCAGCCCGCCGGCTTCGTCGCGGCCTACGACACGGCAACCGGCGAGCAGGTGTGGCGCACCGCACGGGAGGCGACCGTCGGCTGGGGTACGCCGGTCCTGATTCGCGCCGGTGATCGCGAAGAACTGATTGTCAGCAGCTCACGCACTGTCAACTCCTACGACCCGGACACCGGGGCCGAACTGTGGCGCTGCGAAGGAAACAACTTCGAGGTGATTCCAACGCCGGTGGTCGAAGCCGGCCTCGTCTTCTGCACTTCGGGCCGGGCCGGCCCGACGCTCGCCATCCGCCCCGGCGGCAGCGGTAACGTGACCGGCACGCACCTCGCCTGGACGACGGCCCGCGGCTCTCCGTTCGTTCCGTCGCCGCTCGCGTACGACGGCCGCCTGTACACCATCAACGACATGGCGAGCATCGTTACCGCATTCCGCGCCGCCACGGGCGAGGTGCTCTGGCAGGGACGACTCGGCCGCGCCGTCCGTGAAGGGTTCTCGGCCTCCCCCATCTACGTCGACGGCAAGGTCTTCTTCACGAACGACGACGGCATCACCTTCGTGCTCCGCGCCGGCGACGAGTTCGACCTGCTGCATACGAACGACATCGGGGCGCGGACGCTTGCCACACCGGCGCTGGTGGACGGCTACTGGTACATCCGCACCGAGGACGAACTGCTCGCCATCGGCAACTAGATGATGTTCTAATGGCCTGCGTCGAGTGCGCGGGCCACCGGGCGGCCGTTCGAGGAGGTCGGGACATGAAGCGCCAACTGCTCGGTTCCTTCGGTATCGCGCTAACGCAGGCCGCTGTCCTGGTGGTCTTCACCCTCGTCGCGGCTCCCGCGCTGGGCCAGGCGACTGGCACGACCGCATGGGGACATCCGAACCTCGAGGGGATCTGGTTGGACGTCTACGACACCCCCCTCGAGCGGGCGCCCGAGCTGGGCGATCGAGAGTTCGCTACCGCTGAGGAGCGAGCCGCCCGCGATGACGCGCGGAGGTTCGACCCCGGGCGTAACCGCCGCGGTCCGCGCGGGAGCCCGCAGGACGTATCCGGGGCCTACAACGGCGTGTACACCTCGGTGAAGCCGGCCGGGCCGCGCACGTCGCTGGTCGTCGATCCGCCGAACGGACGCATCCCGGCTTTGACCCCGGAGGCGCAGCGGGAAGCCGACATCAAGCGCGAATGGCGGGTGATGCTGATGCGGAACACGCCGACCTGCGAGCAACAGGCGCCCGGCTGCGAGGGCGGAGAATACGGGCCGGTTTCCCCGCGCCGGTTCGACGTCCCGCCCTTCTACAACACGTTACGGATGAACCGCCACGACGGACCCGAAGATCAGAGTCTGGGCGATCGCTGCATGCTGGGCGCCACGCCCGACCTCAACGGGCACCGGCGCATCGTCCAGGGCGAGGACGCCGTCGCGATCGCCTACGACACGGGACAGGGTCAGGGCTACCAGCGCATCGTCAATCTGAGCGGGGCCCACCCACCCAGTGGCGTGCGTCTTCGCCACGGCGACTCGCGGGGGCGCTGGGAGGGCGGCACGCTGGTCATTGAGACCGCCAATTTCTCCCCGAAGTTTCCGTTTCGCGCCTCTTCAGTGAACCGGAGGCTCGTCGAGCGGTACACCGTGGTCGACGCCGACACGCTCACCTACGAGGTGACCATCGAGGATCCGACCGTATGGACGGCGCCGTGGACCGTCCGGCAGGAGCTGAAGCGTCAGAGCGACCAGCAGAATCGGATCTACTACGAGCCGCGGTGCCACGAGGGGAACTACGGGTTGGCCGCGATGTTCATCGGCCACCGGATCCTGGAACAGGAGTTCGCCGCGGGGCGCGCGCCGGATCCGTTCTCGCTGGATACGACCACGGGTGGCGGCGGCGCCCGGTAGGCCGCCCGCCGTGCGCGGCGCGTTGGCAGTTTCGCTGGCGCGAAAGCGCACCGTGCGCGGCGCGTTGGCAGTTTCGCTGGCACGAAACTCCTACGGAGCGGGCTGCTAGAAGATCGCGAGGGGGTTGAGCGGCGAACCGGTGCCCCCGTCCATGGCAAGGGGGGCGGCCACCAGGAGAAACTCCCAGCGATTCTGGCGCGCCGCCTCCTCCGCCACCGCCTCGAGATCGAGGTTGTCGAACAGCGGGATGCCCATCGCCACAATGGCAAGCTGGTGAATCGGCTGTGTCACGCCTTCCACCTGCGACGGGAGCACGTCACTCGTGCCGTCGGCCCCCATCATCGCAACCCCCCGCTCGCGCAGCCAGGGAGCAGCCGACGCGTGGAGGCCCGCCGACTGTTCGTTCAGCGCCCACGCCCCCATCGCCGCGCGCCGCGCCCAGCGGCCGTTGCGAACGAACAGGATGTCGCCAGGCTCCACACGAATGCCCGCCTCCCGCTCCCAGGCCTCCAGATCTTCGGCATAGATCGGCGTGCCCGGCTCGAGGTAATCGACGCCCTTGAGGCGCGCGATATCCATCAACACGCCCCGGCTGAGGATCCCCTGCTTGTAATTGATGATGGCGAGGCGCGCGCAGCCGGCCGCGGTCACATGGTCGTCCCGGACGAATCCGTTGTACATCCGGCCGTTGTGCATCATGTGGCAGAGCGAATCGAGGTGCGAATGGGCGTAGCCGTGGTAGGCAAAGGTGTAGCGGTCGCTCCGGAACGGGCCGGGGCGGTCGGGGCCGAGCATTTCGTAGCCGATCGGCGACGTCGCGTCGGCGGCGCGCTCGGTGATGTAGTTGTGGGAGAGCGAAACCGAAACTCCCTCGGTGGCGAGCGCCAGCGCGGAACGCCGCTTCTCCGGGGTGATCAGGTTAACCGCGCCCAGCTGGTCGTCGTCGCCCCAGCGGCCCCAGTTCGAGAGCTCGGTCATCCACGTTTCCACCTGCGCCGCAGTCACCGTACGCGACACCTGCGCCGCTATCGGTGCCTCCGGCGCCGCCGCCACGGCCGAGACCAACCCGGCAAGCACCAAGACTCCCACGCCGAATCGTCCGTTCAACATGCTGACCATTCTGTTACTCCCTGATCACCGGCAACGTGCAACCGTAGTAGCTTAGCGCGATGCCGGCCGACTCGGACCTCTGGTATCGCAACGCGACGGATCTGGCGCGCATGATCGCGGACCGCAAGGTTTCCGCGGTCGAGGTGATGGAAGCGCACCTCGCGCGCATTGAGGCAGTCAATTCCACCGTCAACGCCATCGTAACGCTCGTGCCCGATGAGGCGCGGCGGGCGGCGACAGAGGCAGATGCGGCGGTCGCGCGGGAGGACGCGCTCGGCCCGCTGCACGGCCTGCCGGTGGCGCACAAGGACCTCATCTGGACGAAGGGAATCCGGACGACGTTCGGCTCCCGCATCTTCGCCGACTTCGTGCCGGACGCCGACGCCCTGATCGTCGAGCGGTTGCGCGCGGCGGGCGCAATTACCATCGGAAAGACGAACACGCCGGAGTTCGGGGCCGGGTCGCAGACGTTCAACGCGGTCTTCGGCGCTACCCGAAACCCCTACGATCCGACGCGGACGTGCGGCGGGAGCAGCGGTGGCGCCGCGGCGGCGCTTGCGGCCGGAATGGTGCCCCTGGCCGATGGCAGCGACCTGGGCGGTTCGCTTCGAAACCCCGCCAGCTTCTGTAATGTCGTCGGTTTCCGTCCATCGCCGGGGCGCGTGCCAATATGGCCAAGTCAGGCCGCCTGGTTTCCGATGGGCGTGCAGGGACCGATGGGGCGGACGGTCGGCGACGTTGCCCTGATGCTGAGCGCCATCGCCGGTCCGGATGCGCGGGCGCCGTTATCGCTGCCGGAGCCGGGTGCAAGATTCCGGCCGCCGATCGGGCGCGGCGCGCTCGACGGTAACGGGAACGATGGTGAACATGGGGTCGGCGTGAGGATCGCCTGGAGCCGGCGGCTCGCCGGACTGCCCTTCGATCCGCGTGTCACCGCCGTCGTCGATGCGCAACGGGGAGCGTTCGAACGGATCGGATGTCACGTCGAGGATGCGGAACCGGACCTCGCCGGGGCAGCCGACGTGTTCGCAACCTGGCGCGCGTGGTACTTCGAGCTGTGCTACGGCTCGCTGCTCGATGAACACGGCGGCCTGATGAAGGAGACGGTCGTCTGGAACATCGAAGAGGGGTGCCGCCTGAGCGGCCCGCAAGTGGCCGCCGCCATGCGCGACTGGACTACCCTGCTGGAGAACGCGCGGCGCTTCATGGAACGCTACCGCTTCCTCGTCCTTCCCGTCGCGCAGTTGCCCCCGTTCGATATCGAGCAGGAATACCCGACCGAGATCGATGGCGTCGCCATGAACACCTATGTCGACTGGATGGGGTCGTGCAGCGTCATCTCCGTCCTCGGCCTGCCGGCGATTTCGGTTCCGTGCGGGTTCACCACCGACGGCCTGCCGATTGGCGTTCAGATTGTCGGCCGCCAGCACGACGACCTCGCCGTCCTGCAGCTTGCCCACGCCTTCGAGCAGACGACCCGCGTCGGCGAGCGTCGCCCCGCGCTCTGACCGGCTGCACGTCCTCGGAAGCGCTGGAAGCTTCGCTAGCGCGGGCGCATGCCCTGCCGGCGCGCAAGCTCCTACGGAGGAGTATCGCTCTCCAGGTGTCGGCCCATGATGGGGCGGCCCGGCGCGGCGTCTTCCAGCAGCACGGCATCCCGCACGACGAACTCTCCTCCGACCAGCACGTGCGCTATCCCCTCCGAGTACTGATCCGGGGCCTCGTAGGTGGCGCGGTCGATGATTCGCTCGGGATCGAAGATCGTCAGGTCGGCGTCGCTGCCGACCTGCACACGCCCCTTGCGGCTCATCACCGGCGCCATCGCCTCCAGACGCTGGGCCGGCAGGAGCGTCATCTTGCGGAGCGCGTCCATCAACGAAAGCGCTCCTTCGTCGCGCGCGTAATGTCCGAGGATGCGCGCGAACGTCCCCGCCCCGCGCGGATGGGCTCGCCCTTCGCTGAACGGAATGCCGTCGCTCGCCGCGATGACGTCCGGCTGGGCGACGATCCAGGCATTCAGCTCCTCGGAGCGGCCGTGTCCGATTACCCAGCCTCCCTGGCGGCGGTAACGGGCAAATGTCTCGGGGGTGAGCCGCTCCCCGGTCTCCACCCATTGCAGCGACTGGTACGCCGACGCGGGACGTCCTTCCCACGAGTCGTACAACGGCGATTCGATCAGCGACGCGCTCGCCGTATACGGGTACGCCTCCATCGTGACGTCGACTCCCCGCTCGCGCGCCCCCCGCACCATCGCCACCGCGGCTTCCGCCGAGGAGCCGGCGCTGCTGTTGAGGTGAACGATGTGCAGGGCCGCACCGGTGATCGCGGCGTTGGCGATTACCTCCTGGAACGGCGCCAGCGTGCCGCCCCGCACGAAGTCGCCGGAGGAGCGGAGGTGGACGAACGACGGCACGCCATGACCGGCCGCGACCTCGAACAGATGCAGCAGTTCGTCGTGGGCGACGCCGGGCGTGTAGCTCAGTCCGAAGCCGAAACCAAGGCCGCCGTCGCGGAGCCCGCGCTCCATCAATTCGTCGAGCCTCGCCTGTTCGTCGGCGGTGACGGCGCGATAGAGCGTGTCGTCGCCGCTCTCGCCCAGCGAGAACGTCCCGTCGTCGTTGCTGCGGGCGAATACGCTGCCGGTCGCCCAGCGGCGCGCACCCTGGTGGCTGACGGTGACGCCGTAGTTGATGAGCGACGCCCCGCCGCGACGGCGGTACCAACGGTCGACGGGGAAGGCGCCTATTTCCAGCTCGAGCGCCGTCGTGACGCCATCCATCGCCTGAAAGCGGTTGCTCGCCGGATCCTGGCCGTGCGCGTGCAGGTCTATGAAGCCTGGCGCGACCACCAGGCCGTCAGCATCGATCGTCTCGGCGGCGTCGAGCGGCGTCTCGGAAATTACCGCGACGCTGCCGTCGCGGATGCCGACGTGGCGGACGGCGTCGAGGCCGCTCTCCGGATCCATCACCCGCCCGCCCGCGATGGCAAGATCCAGCGGACCCTCGGCGACGGGATCACGGCTGCCCGCGCCAGACGCCGGCGCTTCCGCCGGCTGTTGCTCCGCCCCGCATGCCGCCCCGGCCAGCGCAACGATGAGGATGGCCGCCGTCCTGCCGTTAGCTCTCATCACCACAACCCCAGCATTCTCCACCATGCGATGCCGACCGTCAGCCAGACCGCCAGGTTGAGCAGCGAGACGATGAACCCGGCCCGCCACCAGTCGGCGAAGCTGACGTACTTCTCGACGAAGATGATGGGCGACGTCGTTGTGCCGTAGTGGGTCAGTCCCGCCTGCAGGTTGTTCAGATAGACCAGTGCGTAGACCGCCACCGCGACTGGGGCGCCGGCGCCCGCGAGCAGTGCGACGAACGGACCGTAGAGGGCCAGCGCGTGGGCCGTCGTGCTGGCGAAGAAGTAGTGGGCGTAGAAGTAGAGCACGAGCGCCACGACCAGCACCGCCAGCCAGGGAATGCCGGCAAGCCACCCTCCGACGAAGCTGGCGAACGCCGCGGTCGATCCGCTCTCGTTCAGCAGGCCGCCCATCGTTATCAGTCCGCCGTACCAGACGTATATGTCCCAGGCGGATCGTTCACTCAGCGCCGAGTTCCAGGTAAGCGCCCCGGACACGAACAGCACGCCCATCCCGACGAGCGCCACCAGACCGGCCGAGAGCCAGTCGACATACGACGAGAGAACCCAGAAGCCGATGAGTCCGACGAAGACCGCCGCGACCACCGCCTCCGCACCCTTGACCGGCCCCAGCTTGTCCAGTTCCTTCTGCGCGAACTCCGGCGCGGCCGGCGTGCTGCGCACTTCCGGCGGCAGCACGCGCATGATCAGCGGCGGAATCAGCACGCTCGAGACGACGCCGGGGACCAGGCCGGCGAGAAACCAGCTCGCCCAGGTGATCTCTATGCCCGCGACCTGGCGCGCCAGATCGCCCATCAGCAGGTTGGCGGCGCTGCTGTAGAAGAACATGGCCGACGCAATGCCGCTGGTCTGGTACATCGACGTCATCAGGAAGGTGCCCAGGCGCGACGACGTGGGACCGGGCTCCGATTGATACAGCGTGGAAATGCTCCGCGCGATCGGGAAGACGATGCTGCCGCCGCGCGCCGTGATTGACGGCACCCCGGTCGCAAGCGTCAGGTCGGTGAGATGGAGCGCGTACGCCAGGCCGAGTGACGTCCGGCCGATCGCACGGACGAACCACAGCGCAATGCGCCGGGCCAGACCGCAGTCGCGCAACGCGCGCGACATCAGCATCGCGGCCAGGACCAGCCAGACCGACGCGGTCGCGTAGCCCGTCAGGGCACGTTCGAGCGGGACACGGCCAACGAGCACGAGCGCCGTGATGCCGAGCAGGACGACCTGCGAGCCGGGCAGCGGCTGCAGCATCAAGCCCGCGATCGTCGCGAAGAAGATGGCGGTGATGCGCCACCCCTGCGGGTCGACACCCTCGGGCGGCGGCAGGACGTGCGCGACGAGGAGATAGATGACGGCGAGAGCGATCAGACGAACGTGACGGCCAGCCATCGGGCGGGCTCAGGCGGCGCGCTCCAGAACCGCCGCGAGCCCCTGTCCGACACCGATGCACAGTGTCACCAGCGCGTAACGGCCGTTGGCGCGCCGCAATTGACGCGTCGCCGTCAAGGCGAGCCGCGCGCCGGATGCGCCGAGCGGATGGCCGATCGCGATGGCGCCACCGTTCGGATTGACCCGGCTGTCGTCCGCCGAGAGGCCGAGCTGCGCGAGGCAGCCGAGCACCTGGGCGGCAAACGCCTCGTTGATCTCGATCACGTCCATGTCGGCGAGGGTGAGACCGGCGCGATCCAGGGCCTTGCGGGAGGCGGGAACCGGCCCGAGTCCCATGACCCGCGGCTCGACGCCGGCCGCCGCCGCCGAGACGATCCGCGCGAGCGGCGCGGCGCCCGCCCGCTCGCCCGCCGCGCGGGAGCCGACAATCAACGCCGCGGCGCCGTCGTTGATGCCCGAAGCGCTCCCGGCCGTGACCACACCGCCGTCGGCAAGCGGCCGAAGGGCGGCGAGCGCGTCGACGGTGACGCCGGGCCGCGGATGCTCGTCCTCGGAAACCGTCGCCGGAGGCGTCGCACGGCGGCGCGACGGCACGGACACCGGCTGAATCTCTTCGGAATAGAAGCACTCCGCCTTCGCCCGCGCGTACTTCGCCTGCGACGCGGCGGCGAACGCATCGCTCGCCTCGCGCGTTATCCCGAGATCCGCCGCGACTTCCTCCGCCGTCTCGAACATCGCGTGGTCGCCGTACGCGGCGGTCGCGCGCGGGTTCGGAAAGCGCGTGCCCAGGGTCGTGTCGAAGAGCGAGAACTGCCGCGAATATGCCCGATCCGCCTTGCCCATCACGAACGGCGCCCGGCTCATGCTCTCGACGCCGCCGGCCAGGAACAGGTCTCCCTGCCCGCACGTCGCCGCCCGCGCGGCATCCACGACCGCGGCCAGCCCGCTTGCGCAGAGGCGGTTGACGGTGATTCCCGCCACCTCGATCGGCAGGCCCGCAAGCAGTCCGGCCCGTCGGGCGACGTTCCGGGAGTCTTCCCCCGCCTGATTCGTGCAACCCGCGATCACGTCCTCGAAGGCCGCGCCGTCGAACGGCGATTGATCCACGACGGTGGCGATCAGGTCGCCGAGCAGATCGTCGGGCCGCACCGCGGCGAGCGCGCCGGCGTGCCGGCCGAACGGCGTGCGGGCGCCGCCGTAGATGAACGCGTCCATGAACGCCGCATTATAGATGTGCTGCTAGAGTCCGAAGAGGTTGGGCTGGTACTTGGTCAGATTCCGTTCAGCCGCCCAAAGGTCCAGCTCTACCGAGGCGAGCTCATCGACGACGGGAACCGCGAGGCCCGATTCTCTCAGGTCGATGGTCTTGAGGTAGGTGCCGCACGACGCGCATTCCTCCAGCCGGATGTGCGTCCACGCCTCCGCCACGTGGGACTGAAGCCGGTCCGGCGCCTCCTCTCCGCAGGCGACGCAGCGGCTCCTTGGAAACGCCCATTCGGCGGCGCAGAGCGAGCAGAGGAGCGTCTTGCGGCCCTTGATCTCCGGCTCGTCCCTCAGGATGGCGGCCACGGGACGGCACTGGCAGCGGGGACACGCGGCCGGCGTGAGCATCTTGGCGTCGGTAGCGGCAACACCCGCGCGAACCCGGAGCGCCTCGGCGTACGGCTGCAGGAAGGCGCGCGGAAAGAACTCCAGCGGCGCGGCGTCGCAGTCGAGACCGTCGGCGATCTCCTCCAGCGGGCGGCGGCCGATCCAGGTCACGAGCAGGTCGTGGCGAAGATCCCGGTCGTTGGCCAGCCGCTCGGCGATCGCCTTCAGCACCGGTGTCGCGGACGGCGGCAGGGCGCGAATGAACTTGTCGAAGACCCAGGTCGTCTGCCGCTCCGGCAGGCGGTCGAGCCGAAGCCGCGCCCCCTGGACGTCAACCGTCGGCCACGACGAATGCAGCACTTCGCCGTAGATCGACTCCTGCAGCGCCAGCAGGTCGGCGTAGAACCCCAGCAGCTCGGCAGCGGGCGGGTGCCTGGCGCGGAGTGTGTCGGCCCGCGCGCGGCGGAGGTTCCAGACCGGATCGGACGCCACGAGCGTTAGGCGCCTACGTCCGGGGCGACTCTTCGGGTTTCCACGCCGGGTGGTGGTGGCGGGCCCAGCGCTCGGTAACCTTGCCGTCGATCATGCTGCGCGCAGTGCCCGGGTAGGCAAGGGTGCCGAGATAGACATGGACGACGAGAGCGACTCCGCCACCCAGGGTCACCGCGTAGTGGGTCAGGCGCATCCACTGGAGCGTGGACGACTCCCAGCCGGCCGGAAACCAGAGCGGAATGCCGCTCAGCAGGAAGAAGGCCGCGAAGACGAACTGCGACCAGAAGAAGAGCTTCTGGCCGGCGTTGTACTTTCCCGCGGGCGGCACGTGCTCCCGGTCGCGCGTCACGTACGCCGGCAGCGCCCGGAGCCAGCGGCGGTCGGCGGCGTCCAGGAACATGTCGCGGATCCAGATCCAGATCATGGCGAGCATCGCAACGCTGAAGAGCGCGCCCACCCAGGGGTGCAGCACGCGCGCGGCGGGGCCGCCGCCGAGCAGGGCGGTCAGGAAGAAGAGCGGCGGATGCGCGAAGGCGAGTCCGGTGGCGAGCAGCAGGACGAAGGTGACGCCGACCACCCAATGCACCAGTCGCTCGGTGAACGAGAAACGATGCAGCAGGCGGTCACTCGCCATCGTGCTCCTCGTCGACACGCTCCGGTCCGTACCGCACGAAGTGGACCAGGGCGCCCAGCACACTGAAGCCCATCAGCCAGGCGCCGGTCCGCTTCAGGAAACCAAGCGCGGTCATCGGCGCCGGGCTCGCGGTCGGATCGGACGGCAGGCTGTAGTCCTCCAGCCGGTCGCCGTGCGGGACGACGTACATCATGTGCGTGCCGCCGACGCCCGCCGGGTTGTAGACGGCGGCGTTCGCATAGCCGCGCGACCGGAGCGTTTCGATCTTCTTGTCGGCCAGCGCGAGCATGTCGCTCTTGCTGCCCCAGGAAATCGCGTTCGTCGGGCAGGTCTTCACGCACGCCGGCTCCAGCCCCGACTCCACCCGATCGATGCACATGTTGCACTTGGAGACCTTGCGCGTCGACGCGTCGAAGCGCGGGATGTCGAACGGGCAGCCGGTAACGCAGTACTGGCAGCCGATGCAGTTCTCCTGGTTGAAGTCGACGATGCCGTTCGTGTACTGCACGATGGCGCCGGGCGCGGGGCAGGCGAACAGGCAACCCGGCTCCTCGCAGTGGAGGCAGGCGTCCTTCTTGATCAGCCAGTTGAGGTTGCCATCGATCTCGACTTCGTTGAACCGCATCAGCAGCCACGTCTTGGGAGTCAGATCCCGGTGGCTCTGGTAGCTTCCGAAGTTCGCCGTGGGCTCGACGCCGAGGTCGTTCCATTCCTTGCAGGCGACCTCGCAGCCCTTGCAGCCGATGCATTTCGAGATGTCGATGAGCTTGGCATAGGCGGGTGCGCCCGAGCGGAGCGAGTCGATCGGGATGAAGGCGTCGGGGCTCGCGGAGACGCGACGGATTGTCAGGCTATCGGCCATTGCACTACGTCTCCACCCGTGCCGCGCCGCCGGCCGGCTCGATGTTCACCAGGAACGCCTTGAACTCCGGACAGCGCGTATTCGCATCGCCGATGAACGGCGTCAACAGGTTCGCCATGGACCCCTGCGTCAGGCCCACGAAGCCCCAGTGGACGGGGATGCCGATCGTCCAGGTGACCCGGCCGTTCACGCGCAGCGGCTTGATCCGCTTGGTGACAATCGCGGTTCCCTCCACCTCGCCCCGTCTCGACCAGACCCGCACGCGGCTGCCGTTCGGGATCCCCTTCTCGGCGGCGAGTCCCTCCGGCACCTCGACAAAGAAGTCGGGCATCGTCTCGACAAGGTACGGCACGTTCGACGTGACGAAGTGCTCGCGCTCGACGACGCGGTAGATGGTGCAGGCGTAAGGAAACTCGGCATCTCCGGTCGCGGCGAGCGATTCGCGCACGCCGTCATACCACCGGATTACCGGATTGACCGGCACGCCGTCGTGCAGCACGTTCGGCGACGGACTCTCCACCGGCTCGTAATGCTCGGAGAAGGGGCCGTCCGCCAGGTAGTCGGTGCTGAACAGCCGGGCCACCCCCTCCTCGGTCATGATGAACGCCCCCGCCGCATCGGGCGGCGTCGTCCGGCCGAAATCGGGAACGTCGCCGATCCATTCGCGGCCGTTCCAGGCTATGCCGGCCCGCGCCGGATCCCACGGACGCCCTTCCGCGTCGGCCGACGCGCGGTTATAGAGAACGCGCCGATTCAGCGGCCAACTGAACGCCCAGTCATGGTGCATGCCGAGGCCGGTCGGATCCGACGTGCCGCGCCGCTGCATCAGGTTGCCCGCCTCCGTGAAGCTGCCGGTGTAGATCCAGTTGCCGGCCGTCGTCGAGCCGTCGTCCTGCAACTCGCCAAAAGACGAGAGCAGGCGCCCGGAGTTCCGATCGTAGCCGTTGATCTCCTTGGCGAGCTCCTCCATGGTCGGCTCGCGCGGATTGAGATAGTCCCAGGTGAGGTGCTGAATGGCGTCGTTCCAGGCGCCGCCCTCTTCCTGGTACAGCTCCTTCACGCGCCAGAACAGATCCGAGAGGATCCAGGTGTCGGATCGGACGCCGATCGGCGGATCGACCGCCTTCTCTTTCCACTGCGCCCACCGGCCGCTGTTGGTGAACGAGCCGTCCCGCTCGATCCAGTGCGACGACGGGAGATACAACACCTCCGTGTCGATCTCCGCCGGATTCATGCCCGGCGCCTTCCAGAACTCGGCCGAATCGAGCATGAACGGATCGATCACGACCTTCCACCGCAGCTTCGACATCGCGTCGAGCAGCCGCGGCACGTCCGGGCCGGCCAGCAGCGGATTGAAGCCGAGCGCGATGAATCCCTCCAGCGTGCCGGCGCGCGCCTTGTCCCAGATGGACAGCCAGGTGGCATCCTCGCCCTGCTTGGCAAGGTAGTCGTAGGCGAAGTCGTTGGCGCGCGTCGCGTGGTCGCCGAACCACGCCTTCATCTGCGAGACGTAGAACTTCGGATAGTTACCCCAGTAGTTCACGGTGTCGGGAACGAGCGGCTGGGGTGTCGAGTCGCTCAGGTGCGCGGCAAGCGACTCCTGGGGCGGGGTCGGCACCCGGAGATAGCCCGGCAGGATGCCGGCGACGATGGCATGGTCCGTCGCTCCCTGCACGTTGGCATGGCCGCGTAGCGCGTTGATCCCGCCCCCCGGACGCCCGATGTTGCCGAGCAGCAGTTGCAGGATCGCCGCGGTCCGGATGATCTGGCTGCCGACGGTGTGCATCGTCCAGCCGACGGCGTACATGATCGTTCCCACCCGGTCGGCCGTTCCGGTGGAACAGATAATCTCCGCCATCGCCAGGAAGTCTTCTTCCGAGCAGCCGGCGATGTCGGCGACGACGTCGGGCGTGTAGCGGTCGTAGTGCTGCTTCAGCAACTGGAAGACCGAGCGGGGATGCTCGAGCGTCAGGTCGCGGCGCACGTAGCCGTCCGAGCCCCGCTCGTAGTCCCACGCCGTGCGGTCGTAGTTCCCCGCCGCCTCGTCGTAGCCGGCGAACAGTCCGTCCTCGAAGCCGAACTCCTCGCCCACGATGAACGACGCGTTGGTGTGCGCGCGGACGTAGTCGGCGTGGTGGAGGTCGTTCTCCAGCGCGTAGCGGATCAGTCCGCCCAGGATGCCGATGTCGGCCCCCGGCCGGATCTGCAGGTGCCGGTCGGCAACCGCCGACGTCCGCGTGAACCGCGGATCGATGGTGAGGAGCTTCGCGCCCCGCTCGTCACGCGCCTCGACCGCCCACTTGAACCCGCACGGATGGTTCTCCGCCGGATTCGCCCCCATCACCAGGATGACATCGGTGTTCTTGATGTCCTTCCAGTGGTTGGTCATCGCCCCGCGTCCGAACGTGGCGGCCAGACTGGCCACCGTGGGGCTGTGTCATATCCGGGCCTGGTGATCGATGTACACCAGCCCCATTGCGCGCATCGTCTTCGTGATGAGGTACGCGTCCTCGTTCGAGACGGTGGCGCTGCCGACCCAGGAAATCCCCTCGACGCGGTTGACGGTGCGGCCGTCCTCGTCCTCGCCGACGAACGAGGCGTCGCGCGAATCCTTGAACTTCCGCGCGAACCAGTCCATCGCCTCGTCCCAGTCGATCTCCTCCCAGTCCGCCGCGCCGGCGCGGCGGATGAGCGGCTGGTGACGGAGGCGCGGACTGACCGCGAGCTGCATCTGCGACGCCCCCTTCGGGCAGAGGGTACCGCCATTGATCGGGCTGTCCGGATCGCCCTCGACATGGATCACCGTGTTCGTCGTGTTCAGCCCGCCGCTGCCGTGGACGTAGGCGATCGTCCCGCAGCCGACCGCGCAATAGGGGCAGACGGTGCGGTATTCGCGCGCGTTCCGGATCTTGAGCTGCCGGACCGCGGCATGCGCCGGACCGAGATCGAAGCCGAGGGCGCTGACCGCGGCCGCCCCGGTGACCGAGGCCTTCAGGAATGTCCGGCGGGAAATGTCCATGAGCGGCCGAGCTTCGGTTCGTTATACCACAACCCCGGGCTCGCCCTGGGCTCAATCGACCATCACCGCGGTCGACTGGGAATCGGCGCGAACGGGACGGCCGGCTCGCGCACACCGGGGTGCCCCGCCTGTATCCGCTGGCGCGAAACGAGGGCCGCGGCATCGATCGCCTGCTGCTCGTCGGCGCGCCCAGCGCGAAGCAGATTCACCATGGCGTGATTCCCCTCGTGGCAGGCGTACTCGAACAAGGTGACGTCGGGCGCCGACCGGTGCATGGGGATGGACGCCGTGTACGGCACCGCGAAGGTCTGCGGGTCCTCGACCGTCACCTGGTAGTCGATGGTGTTGGCGTCGAGCAGCGTGAACCGTTCGACCAGCCGCAGGGTCTCCCCCGACCCGCGCGGACCGGTCGGGGTTACGTGCGACGGCTGGTAATCGCCGCCGTCGAGCCGGTCGTTGAAGTGAAGCGTCTCGACGACCAGGGTGTCGCCCTCCCAGCGCCCGCGGCTGTCGCCAAGCCACTGCCGCACCGGCTCCGGGGCGTGCGGACGGCCATCGAGCGGCACGATGCGCGCCTCGTGGATCATCTCCATCACCAGGACGAAATAGTCCGGCGTCTGGAAGATCTGGTAGTTCGCGTTGTACAGCGTGGGGATCATCGCGGTCGGCAGGGTCCGCGAGATGCAGCGCTCCCAGTTGTTGCGATCTCTCCACGAGTCGGCCTCGCCGCGACCGGCGCGGGCGTTCTCGCGGTCGATCAACCGCTGCACGCCGGACGCCGCCATCCGGATCCGACCGTCCGGCGGATCGATGATCAACGATTCACGCTCGATATCGCCGGCCTGCTCCAGCCAGCCCGCTCCCGTGCCTCGTGTCGCCTCGATGACCGCCTGCTGCGCCTCCCGCCCCTGGGCCTGTTCCTCGCGGGTCAGGCGTTCGAGCGGCGTCGTCGTCGAGTTGTTCCAAACGCCTTGAAGATCCGGGGCGCCCCACGGGGTGCGGGGCAGCGCCGATCCGTCGGCATCGAGACGATCCGGCGTCCACTGCGCACTAGCGGGGGCAGCCGGGACGACCGCAAGCATGAAAGCCAGCAGTCCGGCGGTAACGGGCAAGTGACGGTTTCGGTGCATGGTTCCTCCCGCGCGGATTCGACCAGTATAGGTAACCTCGACTGCGGGACGAGCCCGCACGCGGTCAGGCTCCCGCCCGTGACGCGTAGCGGTTGGTGATCGGCAGCCGCCGGTCCTTGCCGAACGCGCGCGTCGTGATGCGGACTCCGGGGGGCGCCTGGCGGCGCTTGTACTCCGCCCGGTCCACGAGCTGCACGACTCGTTTCACCGTTTCGCGTTCGAAGCCGAGAGCCTCAATCTCCACCGGGCTGCGATCCTCCTCGACGTACGTGGCGAGAATCCCGTCGAGCACGTCGTAGGGCGGCAGGCTGTCGGAGTCGCGCTGGTTCTCGCGCAGCTCCGCCGTCGGCGGCTTGTCCAGAATCCGCTGCGGGATGACCTCGCCGTCCCGGTTGCGCCATGCCGCCAGTCGGTACACCCACGTCTTGAGCACGTCCTTCAGTACGGCGAAGCCGCCCGCCATGTCGCCGTACAGCGTGGCGTAGCCGACGCTCATCTCGCTCTTGTTGCCAGTCGTGAGAACCAGCCAGCCGAACTTGTTGGAGAGCGCCATCAGCAGGTTGCCGCGGATGCGCGCCTGCAGGTTCTCCTCGGCGACGTTGGGTTCCGTGCCGGCGAACGGGGCGGCCAGGGCTCCGCCGTACGCTCCGGCCAGGTCCTCGATCGGCAGTTCCATCAGCCGGACGCCGAGCCGCGCCGCCAGCTCCGCCGCGTCGCCGCGATTCATGTCTGCGGTATAGCGAGACGGCATCGAGACCGCGGTGACCGCTTCGGGGCCGAGCGCGTCGACGGCAACCGCGAGGGCCAGGGCAGAGTCGATTCCGCCCGACAGGCCAAGCACCGCGCCGGGAAAGTGGTTCTTGCGGACGTAGTCGGCGGTTCCGAGAGTCAGCGCGTGGTAGATCTCGGCCTCGTCGGACAACGCCTTCCACGCGGATGGTGGCGCGACCGGCGGGCGGGGAAGGTGCGGATCGCGCACCGGGAGCGCCAGTGTATCGACGGGACCGGCGGCATCCGCCGTCCGCCGCCGCCCGTCGCCGGCGCGGGACGACCGGGCGTGTTCCGGATCGAGGTCGACGATCAGTAGCGCTTCCTCGAACTGTGGCCCCCGCGCCATCACGCCGCCGTCCGGACCGATCACCAGGCTGTGACCGTCGAAGACGAGTTCGTCCTGGCCTCCAACCGTGTTGCAGAAGGCGAGGAAGCAACGGTGCTGCCGGGCGCGGTGCGCGAACAGGCGTTCCCGCTCCGTTCCCTTGTCACGGTGGTACGGTGACGCGGAGAGATTGACGACGACTTCCGCGCCGCCGGCCATGGTGGCCCAGTCGACCGGGCCTCCTGGCTCCCAGATGTCTTCGCAAATCGTGACCGCCACGCGGCAGCCGCCGATGTCGAGGACCAGCGCGCGGTTTCCCGGCCCGAAGTAGCGCTGCTCGTCGAAGACGGCGTAGTTCGGCAGATGGTGCTTGCGGTACACGCCGGCGACCCGGCCGTCCGCGAGAACCGCCGCAGCGTTGCCGGTGAGCCGCCGGGGTCCACCGTCCGCCGCCGTCGCCCCCCCCGCCGCCGCGTCCGGCATGCCGACCAGGACGATGATCCCGCTCACCTCGCGGGCCAGTTCCTCGACGGCGTCCGCCGCGTCGCGAATGAAGCTCGGCTTCAGCAGCAGGTCTTCCGGCGGATAGCCGGTAATGGCGAGTTCTGGGCAGACCAGAACGTCCGCCCCCTCGGATCGGGCCTGGCGGACGCAACCACGGAGGCGCTCCGCGTTGCCGGCCAGGTCGCCGACCGTCAGGTTCGCCTGGCAGAGCGCGACCCGGAGGGCTTCCGCCATTCCAGGAGTCAGCGGAGCAGGACGCTCCCGGGTGGGAGATCGGTCAGCCCGATCGCCTCGGCGATGTCCCGCACCTTGGCCTGGATCGTGCGAAGGTTCTCGGGGCCGACCCCCATCAACTGCTTCGTCGCCGGCGAGAGGCTCTCGAGCGCCGGATCGGTGTAGGCGAAGAACGGGCCGCGCTCCGCGACGGCCGTCCGCCCCTCGATTACCGGCGTCTCGAGCAGACGGACGACGGCGCGCTGGAACGTGCCGTGGAAGGTGACGTCGGGCGGCGCGCCCAGTTCGGCGTAGGCCTCATCCATCAACGGCAGCAATTGCGCGTACAGCCGGGCCGACCCGCTGACGTCAAGCGCATCGACGGTCGCGGCCAGGCCGTCGTACCGGCGGAAACTCGTGTCCGCGATGCGCAGTTGACCATCCGCCTCTTCGACCTCGAACCTCTGCTCCGTCTTCATGAACGGCACGTGTTCGGCCGGGTTGTTTCCCTCGGCCACGTTGTCGACCACGACCACGAACGTGCGGATCAGGTTGTCGGTCGCCAGCCACGCCAGCCAGCCGGGGTGCCTCGCGAGCGCGGTGGCCAGCTCACGGATCAGGGAGTCGCTCTCGTCGAGCGGCGGCAGGATCAACTCCTCGTCCGGTTGTGGCGGAGGTGCGGGCGGCGGATCTGTCGGCGGCGGCCCCTCGTCGACCGCCGTGACGCTGGACGGTTCCGTCGCATCCTCGCTCTGAGGCCCGAACAGGAAGAAGCCGGCGATGGCGAGGACGATGACCGCGCCGACGCCCCCGGCGATGCGCCATTGCAGGGGCGTAATGTTCATGCTCCTAGTCTAACCGCCTTCGACGGCGGTCCGGACGGTCGCTGACGGATAGCGCCGCGGCGTCATCGGGCTCGGGTGCGGCGTCGCTTGCACCCAGAATCTCGGCGTTGTGCTCGCCGAGGGCGGGCGGCGGACGGTCGATCACCGCTGGCGTTCGGGAGAGGTTGATGGGATTGCCCAGCGTCCGTACCTGGCCCAATCCGTCGTGCGGGATGTCAACGACCATCTCGCGAGCCCGCAGATGTTCGTCCTCGAGCGCCTCGGCAATACTTCGGACCGGCGCGCACGGGACGTTGTGCCCGCGCAGCCGTCCGATCAACTCGTCGCGCGTGAACGACGCCAGCCGGCGCCGGAGTTCCGCGACAAGCGCCTCACGATTGGCCATCCGATCCGTGTTCGTCGCGTAGTCGGGATGGTCATGGAGATCGGCGGCGTCGAGCGCTTCGCAGAACTGCGACCAGAGGCGCGGGTTGCCGACCGCCACCACCGCCAGGCCGTCCCGGACCTCGATGGCCTCGTAGGGTGTCAGTGAGTGGTGCTGATTGCCTTCGCGCCCCGGCGCCTCGCCGGTGTTGAAGTAGATCCCGGCCGGCAGCGCGAGCGCCGAGGTCATCGCGTCCATCAGGGCGATGTCGACGTGCTGGCCCCGGCCGGTCCGATCGCGATCGCGCAGGGCGAGCAGGATGCCGTTCATCGCATAGAGGCCGGCCAGAAAGTCGGTGATGGCCACACCAACGCGGGTCGGCGGACCATCCGGATGCCCGGTCACGTCCATCAGTCCGCACTCACCCTGAATGACGGCGTCGTATCCCGGAAGGTCCTTCTTCGGCCCGCTATGGCCGTAGCCCGTGATGGAGCAGTAGACAAGGCGCGGATGCCGCTCGGCCAGTGCGTCGTAACCGAATCCGAGCTTCCGCAGGCTGCCGGGGCGGAAGTTCTCTATCAGGATGTCCGCGGTCGCGATCAACTGATGCAGGCGTGTGGCGCCCGCTTCCGACTTCAGGTCCAGCGTGACGCTCTTCTTGCTCCGGTTCAGCCCCAGGAAGAAAGTGCTGAACCCGCCGCGGTGGGGCGCCCAGTCGCGGGTATCGTCCCCCTGCGTCGGCTCTTCCACCTTGATCACTTCCGCGCCCATGTCACCGAGCATCATGGCGCAGTAGGGGCCGGCGAGGACGCGTGTCAGGTCGATGACACGCAGTCCGTCAAGGGGTGGCTTCGCCACGGGGTCCTAGATGTCGCTCAGATGGGCAATCTGGCCGGTGCTGTCCCCGATCTGGTCGCGATACACGTTCAGACGGTCGAGCATCGTCAGGAACAGATTCGTCATCGGGGTGCCGTCGGGGTACCGCAGATGGCGACCGCCGTGCAGGGCGCCGCTGCCGCCGCCGGCCAGCAGCGTCGGGAGGTTGTCGTGCGTGTGCGCGTTGGAGTCGCTCAGGCTGCTCCCGTAGACCACCATGGAATGGTCCAGCAGCGACCCGTCCTCGTCCTGCGTGTTCTGGAGCTTCTGGAGCACGTGGGCGAACATCGCGACGTGGTGGCGGTCGATCATCGCCTGCCGCGCCATCTTCTCCGGATCGTTCTGATGATGCGACAGCCCGTGGTGGGCGTCCGGAACGCCGATTGACCGGTACGTTCGGTTGCTCCCCTCACGGCAGTACATGAAGGTGACGACCCGCGTCAGATCGGCCTGGAATGCGAGCGTGATCAGATCCGACATCACCTCCACGTGTTCCTCGAAGGTGGGCGGGATGCCGTCAGGCCGGTCGAACGCCGGCAGTTCCACGTCCTGCCGTTGCGCGTTCTGGATGCGCCGCTCGACCTCGCGGACGGAGTCGAGATAGTCGCCCAGCTTCCGCCGGTCGCCCGCACCGAGGCGCACGCGCAGCCGGTCCGCGTCGCCGACCACGAAGTCGAGCAGGCTGCGATCCTGCCGCGCTCGGATCGCCCGCACGGCGGGGTCGGTGGTGTCACCGTCGCCGAACAGGCGCGCGAACACCTGGCTGGGGTTGTTCTCATACGGGAGCGGCGTTGTCGGTGAACTCCAGGAAATGGTGTTGCTGTAGGCGCAGCTGTACCCGGAATCGCAACCGCCGACCATCCGGACATCCTGCAGACCGAGCTCGAGCGACGGGAGCGGCGTGTCGCGGCCGATGGACTCGGCCAGCATTTGATCGACCGACATGCCGTTCCGGATGTCGGCCCCCTGCGTCTTCTTCGGATGCACGCCGGTCAGCCAGCTTGCGCCGGCTCGCGCATGGTCGCCGGGGCCGTCACCCAGCGCTTCACCGTTGCGGTGGGCAAGACCAGTTACGACCAGCAGGTTGTCGCGGAACGGCTCGACCGGCGCGAGCGTCTTGGTGAACTCGAATCCGGCCCCCTCCGCAGTGGGTGTCCAGTCCCCCATGATCACGCCGTTGGCGGTATAGACGAACGCGACCCGCGTCGTCGGCTTCGACGGCGCTGCGAACGCCGGCGTCATCGCATCGAGGAACGGCAGGGCAATGGTGGTTCCCATCCCCCGCAGGAACGTGCGGCGAGGCAGCGCCTTTCCGGTGATCATGGCTCCGGAGCCCTCCTGAAGCGGAATGGTACGCTATCGACGATAGCAGAGACCAGCGCCGAGAACCGGTAGTCTCCCGCTTCCGTGCGGCGCCGGATCTCCCGCACGGCCGGCTGATCGTACGATTCGAGTCCGCGGCCGAGAGCATAGGTCAGCAGTTTGGCGGCCAGCGTCTCGACGAATTCGTGACGGCGGCCCAGCAGCACGCGCCGCAGACCGTCCGGACCGTCGATCAGCGTGCCGTCGGGCAGCGCCCCGGACGGGTCCACCGGCACGCCTTCCTCCTCCTCCGTCCGGAATGCGCCGACCGCGTCGAAGTTCTCGAGGGCGAAGCCGAGCGGGTCGAGGCTTGCGTGGCAGGCGGCGCACGCCGGACTTGCCCGGTGCCGCTCCAGGGCTTCCCGCAGGCTGGCGGCGGAGCCCTCGTCCCCGGTCTCGAGTTCCGGCACGTCGGGCGGCGGCGGAGGCGGCGGCGCACCCAGCAGGTTCTCGAGGACCCACTTGCCGCGCAGTACCGGCGAGGTGCGCGTGGGGTAGGACGTGACCATCAGGATGCTGCCATGGGTCAAGACCCCGCCGCGGCCCGTGCCCGCGAGCGGAACGGGCCGAAAATAGCCCCCGCGGACGCCGTCGATGCCGTAGAACTCGGCGAGCGGTTCGTTGAGAAACGTGTAGTCGGCGTCGATCAGTTCCAGCACGCTCCGGTCCTCGCGGATCAGGTGGGCCAGGAACAGTTCGGTTTCCCGCTGGAACGCGTACCGCAGCGAGTCGTTGAACTGGCGGAACCGCTCCGGGTCCGGCCTCCAGTCCGCCACGTTGCGGAGGTGCAGCCACTGCCCGCCGAAGTTGTCGATAAGCGCCTGGGCCTTCGGGTCGGCGAGCATCCGTTCGACCTGCGCGGCGAGCACGTCCGGGTCGCTCAGCTCGCCCTGCTCGGCCAGCTCCAGCAGCGACTCGTCGGGGATGCTGCTCCAGAGGAAAAAGGAGAGGCGAGAGGCAAGGTCGATGTCGGAAAGGCGGTACACCGAGCCGGGCACGGCGTCGGCGGGGACGGCCGGCGCGCGGAAGAGAAAGCTGGGGGACACCAGGACGCCGCTCAGCGCCATCTCGATGCCGGCCTCGAAGCTGCCGCCGTCGGCGCGACCCATCCTGAACAGGTCGATCAACGGATCGATATCGGAAGCGGCGACGGGACGCCGGTAGGCGCGGCGGGCCAGCCCGGCCAGAATCTCGCGGGCGCACGGCTCCTCGGGCTGGCCAGCGGCCGGCCGGCAGACAAGAACACGCCGCTGGCTCTCGGTGTTGCCGGACCCTGCAGCGTCATACGGACCGTCAACGAGGACGTAGTCGACGCGATAGGCGTTGGCGGTAGCGTCCCCTTCGCTCCGGGCGTACTCCGTCAGGAACCCGGCCGCGATCTCATGCTCGCCGGCGGTGACTGGTACCCGCACCTGGAAGTTGCGCGTTTCCTGGCTGGCTTCCTCGGGATCGAAGTCGGCTTCGAACAGCCGGACCCGCCGGCCGTCCACCCGCACGTCAAGCCGGGGCGCCGGCATCCCGGTGGCGCGCCGTCCGCCGACCCGGACGGTAAGTACGTAGTCGGCATCGAAGGCGAAGTAGTGGCGGAACAGCATGCCGCCGCGCGTGTTCGGCGGCAGCGCGTCGATTGCGTCGCCGGCCCCGCGGGTCGCCTCGTACCGCTCGACCACGGGCCGGGGCGTCAACTGGCCGAGCGCCAGCCGGCTGATCCGCCGCGCCGCGCCGACATAGCGCTCGACGTGCAGCGGCGACACGGTCAGCACGTCGCCGATGTTGTCGAATCCGTAGCCGGAGTTGTCGGCCGGGAGGTCGCGCGCGTGGTCGAGGTCGAGCGCCAGCAGATCGCGGGCGGCGTTGCGGTACTCGGCGCGGTTGAGGCGGTGAATGGCAGGGGCGCCGGGGTTCGGCGCCGCCGCCGCGACGCCGTCGAGGGCGGTCTCGAGCCACGACGTCAGGGCGGCTACGGCCGACGCCTCCGGGCGGGGCCGGCCCGCCGGCGGCATGTCGCCGGACCGCAGCTTCCGGAGAACCCTCTCGAGGACGGGAGCGTGCCCGGCAACGTTCGTGGCGTCCACGCCGGCGAGGGACAGGCCAGCGGTTCGCGCCCGATCGTTGTGGCAGGCGAGACAGTAGCGGGCCGTGGTCGCCTGCAGCAGCTCCGGGCCGCCCGCCGTAGCGGCGTTCCCGTCCTGATTCTGCGCTCTCACGGCCGGCGCGATCAGGAGGCAAAGAGCTGCCGAAGCAACGGCGGCGGCCGGAAGGACGCTTCGTCCGCTCACGGAATCCGCAGTGTAGCACCTGGCCCGAGTCGGGGTGTACATTGGGCTGATGCGCAAGGCATACCCGCTCTGCGTGACTCTGGCGCTCGGCGCGACGGTTTCGGTCGTCGCGCAGACGACCCAGCCCTCGCCGCCGCCGGAGCGGACGCTGATCGAGGCGGTTCAGCGTCTCGACGGCGATAGAGTGGCGGCGCTGATCGCCGCCGGAACCGACGTGAATAGGGCTCGCGAAGATGGGTCGACGCCGCTCGCCTGGGCCGCCGTGCGCGACAGCGAGGCAATTGCGGCGGCGCTGCTGGAAGCCGGGGCCGACCCGAACGTCACCGACGAGAACGGTGAAACGCCGTTGCTCCTGGCTTGTGCGAACGGCAATCTGGCGATCGCGCGCATGCTGCTCGATGCCGGCGCCGCCATCGAAGTGACACGCTGGAGTGGCGACACGCCACTGCTCCTGGCTGTCGATTCCGGGGCCGAAGCGTTGGTGAGATTGCTCCTCGATCGGGGCGCCGACGTCTCCATCGCCGAGTCGCGGATGGGCCAGACGCCGTTGATGTGGGCGGTCGCCGGTGGACGCACGGCCATCGCAAGGCTGCTGATCGCGCATGGC
The DNA here is from genome assembly GCA_009838525.1 of Acidobacteriota bacterium. Taxonomy (NCBI): domain Bacteria; kingdom Pseudomonadati; phylum Acidobacteriota; species Acidobacteriota bacterium. The sequence continues at coordinate 14,939 of VXRJ01000035.1, read as the reverse complement.
GCCGATGTCGGCGCCGTCTCCACAAACGGCTACCGGCCGATCCTCTTCGCAGCCGCCTCGGGCGATGTCGACAGCGCGCGCTCTCTGATCGACGCTGGCGCGGATCCCCACGTAACCGGTGGCGACGGCCAGACCGCGCTGCTGATCGCCGCGGCGGCCGGCCACGATGAGATAACCCGCCTCCTGCTCGACCGGGGCGCCGACCTCACCGTCCGCGACGCCGACGGGGCGACGGTGCTGCACGCGGTCGTTGCGCGGGGCAACGTCGATCTGGCGCGGGATCTCGTCGGCCGGGGCGCGGACGTCCACGTGCGCACCGGCGGGGCGGGCGGCGCCGCGTGGCGTCCGACCGGAGGACTCACGCCATTCCTCGCCGCCGCGCAGTCGGGCAACGTCGATATGATGCGTGCGTTGCTGGACCTGGGCGCCGAGCCGGCGGTGGAGACCTACGAGGGCGCTGGCGCCGTGCTGCTGGCCACCCGCAGTCGCGAGCTGGACGCGGTGCGGTTCGCGGTGGAGCTCGGTCTCGACGTCAACGCCTATCCTCGGGGTCGGCCCAGCGCGTTCCACACCGCCATTCGGGTCGGTGACGACGACATCGTCGAGTACCTGGCCGCCAATGGCGCCGACTTCACCGCCCGGGATCAGTACGGGCGGACCCCGTTGGAGGAAGCGGAGTTCGAGGCTCCGACTCACACCATCGAACTGATGCGACGGCTGACCGCGGAACACGGGGCGCGCTAGCGCGCCCTTGCGGGCGCGTCGGAAGTTTCGCTGGCGCGAAACTCCTACGGCGTAGGCTCCTGGCGGTCTTGGTCCTCGGGCGGCAGGTGCAGGTTGCCGCGCCCCCGGCCGGCGAAGGAGTAGAGCGTCATCCCGGCCGCGGAGGCCATATCCACGGCCACGCTGGAGGCGGCGCCGACCGCAACCATCAGGGGGATCCTCGCGGCGAGGGCTTTCTGGACCAGCTCGAAGCCGGCGCGGCCGCTCACCACCAGAATGCGGTCGTCGAGCGGCATCTCGTTGCGTAGCACGTAGTGGCCGATCACCTTGTCGACCGCGTTGTGCCGGCCGATGTCCTCGCGGACACAACTCAGCTCTCCGTCCATGCTGAAGATCCCCGCGGCGTGGATGCCGCCGGTGGCGTCGAAGAGCGACTGCGCGGCGCGGAGACGGCTTGGGAGTGCTTCGAGCCGGTCGATCAGGGCTGGCATCGCCTCGACCGGCTTGACCCGCGCCACCTCCTGGTTCAGCTCGTCGATGGATGACTTGCCGCAGACTCCGCATGCGGCCGTCGCCCGGAACTCGCGTTCCCGGTCCATGGCGGTGAGCGCCGGTTCGACCCGGGACTCGGCTCGGACGATCTCGACGCGGTCGCCGGCAAACCGCGTCACCCGGATATGCGCCTGGCCGCCGAGGCCGGACGAGCCGTCGCCGGCCACCGCGCGGAGTGACGCGATTCCGGCCGCGTCCGCTATCAGACCCTCGGCGTGGAGGAATCCGGCAGCGAGCTCCTCGTCGTCACCCGGCGTGCGCATGGTAACGACAAGCGGTTTGCCGTCGAGCCGGATTTCCAGGGGTTCCTCGACGACGACCAGGTCTTCGACCTGGTGTTCTCCGCGCCGGCGCACCGTCACCGCTCTCAGCGCGGGCGAGAGGACGGTTCTGGACGGCATCATCGGTTCATGGGGTGTACAGCCTGGGGTCGATATACTCCACTCTCGGCACTACCCCTTGCCGCTCGCATCCGATACCTCCTTCACGACGGACGTGGCGGCGCCGATCATGGAAGCCACGTCACTCAGATTGGACGGCACGATCAGGGTATTGCCTTCCTGCGCGAGGTTGCCGAACTGTTCCAGGTAGTTCTCGGCCACGCGGAGCTGCATCGCCTTGTCGCCGCCCTCCGCGTTGAGCGCTTCGGCCACCTTCTTCAACCCTTCCGCCGTTGCCTCCGCGACAGCCAGGATGGCGGCCGCCTCACCCTCCGCCTCGTTGATCTGCTGCTGCTTGGCCGCCTCGGACTCCTTGATCACGCGCTGCTTCTCGCCCTCGGCCTGGTTGACCTTGGCGTCACGCTCACCCTCCGACTGGAGGATGGTCGCGCGCTTCTCCCGCTCGGCGCGCATCTGCTTCTCCATCGCGCTCAGCACGTCGTGCGGCGGGTTGATGTTCTTGATCTCGTAGCGCAGCACCTTCACGCCCCACGGATTGGACGCCTCGTCGAGCTCCTCGACGACCCGCAGGTTGATGTGGCTGCGCTCCTCGAAGGTCCTGTCCAGCTCGATCTTGCCAATCTCGCTACGCAGGGTGGTCTGGGCGAGCTGCGAGATGGCGAACAGGTAGTTGCCGATGCCGTAGGACGCCTTGCGCGCGTCCATGACCTGCAGGTAGAGAACGCCGTCGACACCAACCTGCACGTTGTCCGCGGTGATGCAGATCTGCTCCTCGACATCGACCGCGCGCTCCTTCAGGCTGTGCCGATAAGCGACCCGCTCGACGAAGGGAATCAGGATGGCGAATCCCGATTCCAGGGTCCGCGAGTACTTCCCGAGGTTCTCGACGATGTAGGCATTCTGTTGCGGCACGACCACCGCCGTCTTCACGATGACGACGATGGCGGCGCCGGCGAGCACCAGGGCGACAATCAAACCCGCTTCCATAAGTGACTCCCCTCCTGTCGGTCCAGCAGCTAGCGTTCCCTGTTTTCCGGCGTATGCGCGGCGATCCGAAGCTCGACGCCATCGGCCTCGACTACCCGGGCGTCGGCGCCCGCCGCGATGGACGTGGCCCCGCTGTTAACGGCGTTCCAGTCGGTTCCCTGGAGGCGGACCCGCGTGCGCCCGCCGGGAGCTACCTCCTCGGTCACGACCACCACGGCGCCCACCGCCGGATGCTGCAACTCGGGCAGGCCCCCTCTCAGCCGGTCGTAGAGCTTCCGGCGAAACAGCACCATCAGGCCGATGGCCAGCACGGAGAATGCGACCCACTGCGCCCAGACCGGAAGAGCCAACCCGGCAAGCCCGAGAAGCCCCACGACAACCGCGGCGGCCCCCGCGAAGACGAGATAGAACGCGGCGTCCGTCATCAGCTCCCCGCCGATCAGGACGATTCCGACGATCAGCCAGCCCCACCAGGACATGTCGTGCCCCCCTGCGTCGCGCCGGGCAGGTTTCTTGCGGGAACACCTCGGCGGTTGTTTCCCCTCTGCTTCCAGTGTACACGCCGCAACGAAGCGCGCCGTTCCGAGGCAGCGAGAAGCCCTTGACTAGGTGGCCACTGGAAGCTACCTTTAGTGCGTATGCGATCCGTCGGGCTGAAGGTGCTCAACAACAAGCTGAGCGAATACGTGCGCTTGGCGGCCTCGGGCGAGACCGTGCTCGTGACGGACCGCGACCGCGTCGTCGCGGAGATCGTGCCCCCACGTGCCGAACGGAGCCCCATCCTCGCAGACGCTCTGCTCGCGGACATGGTGCGCAAGGGCGTTCTGACGCCTCCGGCAGCGCCCGGCGTGGGGCCGCCCCCGGCGCCGAAGCCGATCATGCAGATGGAAGAACTCCTCGCGATGCTGGACGAGGCTCGAAGCGACCGGTGATGTACATCGACGCGTCGGTCGCGTTGGCGCACCTCTTCCTTGAGGATCGACGGCCGCCGGCCGACTTCTGGGAAAACACGCTGACCGCCAGTCGCCTCCTCCAATACGAGATCTGGACCGTCCTGCACGCCGGCGCGTTCGCCGAATCCCACGGCGATGCCGCCACTGCGCTCCTCGGACGTATCGCCCTGTTGGAGCTGTCGCCGCCCGTTCTCTCTCGCGCGCTCGGCGCATTTCCCGTGTCCGTCCGGACCCTCGACGCCCTGCATCTGGCGTCAGCCGACTATCTGCGTCAGGAGGGACAGACCGTCGAGCTCGCCACCTACGACCGCCGGATGGCGGACGCCACCCGTACGATGGGTATCCCGTTGGTCAACCTGCCAGCCTGATCGCCGCACGAATCGCCCGCCTTCATGGAACGGGTCCTTACACGTCGATCATCCGCGACCGCAGCATCGAACGCACGAACCGCGCCAGCCGTTCCTCGGCCGGCTCGACGCGCTCGCCGAACGCTCGGCGCAGGCGCCCCGCGATCTCCGTCAGCGGCGTCTCGCCGTCGCACGCCTTCCAGATGAAGGTCCCGACGTCGTCGAGGCGTATGCGATAACAGGGATCGCCCAGCTTCGAGGCCAACCAGCGGCCGATGGTCCCCTCGCCGAACTGCGGACGCAGAACGACGCACCGCCCGTCATCCAGCTCGCGCCAGCCGAGGCAGCGACGCGGGCGGGAACTCCAGAAGGCGATGGCATCCGCAGACACCGCCCCGGCGGCATCCGAGGGCGAGGCTCCGGAGGCTTGCGCCCCGGCGCGGGTTTCGAGATCCTGGGCCGGGCGTGGCGGTATCGGGCTCACTTTCCGCCGCCGCGCATCGCGTTCAGCGGCATCCGGATCAGCATGTAGTAGAGCAGGATGAAGACCAGCGCGCCACCCAGCGCGCTGTTCGCGAACTGTGGCAGAACGAGCCACGGCAGCGCCGCGCTCGCCCCGACGACGAACGCCAGCAGGACCGCCATCAGCGCTTCCCCGGCAATGAACCCGGACGAGAGCAGCACGCCGGTATTGGTGGCGCGCGTGCGCTCCGCGTCCGTCGCCTGCCGCTCCCTCAGAGACCGCGACAGCCACCAGCTTACGAGACCGCCCACGAAGATCCCGGCCGTGGAGGGGAACGGCAGGTACATGCCGACCGCGATGAGCATCGGCGACGGCGCCTCGATGAGAATCAGGACACCGGCCAGCGCCATCCCGGTAAGCACCAGCGGCCACGCCATCTCGCCGCCGACGATCCCCTGCGATATGAGCGCCATCAGTCCCGCCTGCGGCGCCGGCAACTCCGGGCTGCCAATCTCGTAGACCTGATCCATCAGGATCATCGGCCAGATCAGCACCATGGCGGCGACGGTCACGCCGATCAGCTCGCCCACCTGCATCTTCCAGGGCGTGCCGCCCAGGATGTGCCCCACCTTCAGGTCCTGCAGCATGTCCCCGGAGATGCCGCACGCGCAACAGACCACTCCCGCCACCGCCAGCACGCCGAGGATGCCGCTGGACCCGGTGACGCCAATCCCGACCATCACGATGGCGGCGATCAGGAGGGTGCTGAGCGTCAGACCGCTGATGGGGTTGTTGGAGCTGCCCAGCAGGCCCACCAGGTAGCCGGCGACCGCGGCGAAGAGGAAGCCGAGGATCACCATCATGATCGTCAGCAGGATCGCGCCGCCGAAGCTCTCGCTGAAGTACCAGTAGAGGCCGAAGAGAGGAACGGAGAGGGCCGCGATGCCAATTCCCACCTTGCGGAAATTGATGTCGGTATCCTGCCGTCCGTTCCCCGCCCCGTGTGTCGCGCCGATATCGCCGAACGCCCGGCCGATCCCCTGGATCAGCGACGTCCGCAACTTGAAGAGGGTGTAGAACGCCGCAACGATCATCGTTCCGACCGCGAGGGGCCGAACCTGCCGGAGCCAGATCTCGGTGCTGAGCGCTTCGAACGCGGCGGGATCGGTTGCCTGCGCGGCGAGCTCGGGATTGAGATACAGACCGAGCGGCACCAGCAGGAGCCAGCTCATCACGGCGCCCGCGAACAGTGTCGCGGCAATCCGCGGGCCGACGATGAAGCCGACGCCGACGAGCGCCGGCGACGCGGCCGGCGACTGCAGCAGGAACCCGCCCACATAGCTGATCTGCTGCCCCAGCATTTCGATCGTCGAGCGGCCGAGGGAAACGAACGCCGTGGCGGAATCCGACACCAGCGTCACGCCATTGCTGTTCTTGACCAACTCCCACGCACCCGCCACCCCCATCGCCTTGAAGACGTAGGCGGCGCCGGTCTGCCGTCCGCCCTGCCCCGCCTTCACCAGCTCTGCGGCGGCCACCGACTCGGGGTACGGCAGCTCCGCCTCGACCACGAGGGTGCGGCGCAGGATGATGATGAAGAGCACGCCCAGCACGCCGCCCACCAGCATGATGGCGGTGCTCTCCCAGTAGCGCAGCTCGTCCCAGACGCCGCTGATGACGAAGGCGGGGATCGTGAAGATGGCGCCGGCCACCAGCGCCTCGCCGACTGACGCGGTCGTCCGCGCCATGTTCTCCTCGAGAATCGACCCGCCCAGGATCCGGAGCGCCGCCATGGCGACGACCGCGGCCGGGAAGGTGGCCGCCACCGTCAGGCCGGCGCGCATGCCGAGGTAGGCGTTAGCGGTGCCGAGCACGATCGCCATCGCCGTTCCCAGCAGGACGGCGCGGAACGTCAGCTCCGGCAGGTCGGAGCTCTCGGGAACGAACGGGACGAAGGGCCGGGACGAGCCGTCCGGCGACGACGCCATGCGCCCGCTACCGGGAGGCTTCGGCGTCCTCCGCGCGACCGCCGGCGAGGATGCCTTCCATACCGATATTGCCCTCGTGGCAGGCGTACTCGTACATCACGTCGTCCAGCGTCGCGAAAGGATACGCAACGGTCCACGGCCGTGTGTACATCTCCGGGTCATGCACCTCGATCTCGTACTCGAGGCTGTTGGGGCCGGTTCGCGTAAAGCGCTCGATCAGCGTCATGCCCTCACCCGAGCCGTCGTGCGAGTTGAAAACCGACCAGGGCTGCAGCCCGCTCACGCGTGGATCGAGATTCGTGGTGACCACTTCGAGCGTGTCACCGTCCCAGCGCCCGCGCGCGAGGCCGTTCCACTGACCGATGTTGCTGGAAACCGCCGCCCCGTCGCCGAGCGGAACGACACGCACCTCGTGCACCTGTTCGAGCAGCATCACGACATGATCCGGCGTCTGGAACAGTTGCATGTTGTTGTTGTAGGAGCGCGGGAACATCGCGTTGGGCATCCCGCCCCGCGTGACGCACCGTTCCCAGATGTGGCGATCCGCCGGCACGTTGTCCCCGCGCGGCTGGCTGACGGCGGCAATCTGTCCCCGCGGCGTCAGCGGCGGGAACCGGCCGTCGGACGGATCGACGATCATCGACGTGCGGTTCGTCCGGGCGCCCCGGTCCATCCAGAAGTTGTTGTAGGCGCCGACGTTGCCCCCTGCCTGGGTCCGCTGCGCGTCCGCGTTCAGCAGCTCCTCGTTGCGGGCGGCGATGCGGCCGCGAATCTGGGCCACCTCTTCGTCGGACAGCGTTTCGCGCCCCTCGTACTGGTCCGGGCGCTCCATCGGCGTCTCACCCGAGGAGGTCCAGATCGACTGGAGGTCCGGGTCACCCCACGGCAGCCGCGGCGCTTCCCACGATCCGCCGGCCGCGTCGGAAGCCGTAGACTGCGCGACGGCCGGCGCCGCCATCAACACCGGAACAAGGAACGCTCCGACCGCGATAGCGGCGAAACGGAAGCATCGAGCACTCATCTTGGGACCTCCTTCGGGGTCGTCGCGCGTCGCGAGGCCGACCTCACCCGTGGTTCGCCCGAATGTCGCACAGGCGTTGACCAAAATCAAGGCGCGGGCGTGTCGGGCTGGCCTCGGAGGTCTTTCCGGCCGACAATCACGGTCGTGAGGCGAATTCCCGATATCTACGCGGCGAAGCGCGCCACGGGACGCCCGGTGGTCTCCGTCGAGTTCTTTCCCCCGAAAACGCCGGCGGGAGAAGACCGGCTGTTCGATGAGGTGCTGCCGGCGCTGGGCGAGGCGCCTCCCGACTATTGCTCGGTCACCTACGGCGCCGGCGGCGGCACGCGTGGACGCACGCTGCAGATCGTCGACCGGATGCAGCGGGAGCACGGGCTGACGGCGATGGCGCACGTCACCTGCGTCAGCTTCACCCGCGGCGGCATGCAGACGTTTCTCGACGAGGCGGCCACCCTCGGTATCGAGAACATTCTGGCCCTCCGGGGCGATCCACCCGCGGACCAGCCCAACTTCCGCCGCCCGGAAGGCGGCTTCGACTACGCGTCCGACCTGATCGGCGTCATCCGCCGGACCCGTTCCGATGAGTTCGCGGTCGGATGCGCCGGGTTCCCGGAAGGACACCCCGACTGCGCGGAGGGGAAGCACGCCGACTGGGGCCACCTCAAGACCAAGGTCGACGCGGGTGCCGAGTTCGTCCTGACGCAACTCTTTTTCGACAACGCCTACTACTTCGAGATGGTCGACTATGTGACCGGCGCGCTCGGCGTAACGGTGCCGATCACGCCGGGCATCCTCCCCATCCTGAACACGAAGCAGATAAAGCGCTTCACCGCCCTGTGCGGCGCCACGCTTCCGCCGCCGCTCCTCGCGGAGCTCGATCGCCTCGGCGACGACGACGCGTCGGTCACCGCCTTCGGTATCGACTACGCCACCCGCCAGTGCGAAGCGCTACTCGCCGCCGGCGCCCCCGGCCTGCACCTCTATGGTCTCAACCGCGCCCATTCGCCGCTGGCCATCCTCCGGAACCTGGGGCTGGCCCAGCAACCGGCGTCGGCGTGATCCGCGGCGGCCGCCGCGACACTCCGGTGCGAAGACGGATCACCGGAACAGCCGGGTCACCTTGACCACGAAGCCCCGATTGCGAAGCTCCGCGTAGCGATCCGGTCGAAGCGGTTCGATGTTCTGTTCCTCCGTGTAGACGACGAACAGCTCGCTGCCCGGCGTGTACTCCCAACGAAGGCGGAGGTTGGTTCCGACGGTGTGATTCGTCGAGTTGTACTGGAGAAGGCCGCTGAAGAACATGCGGGGCGAAAAGGTGTAGTTGACCCGGGTCACGGCCAGGTCGGTCCGGGCGGAAGCGTGCGGAAGCTCGATCCAGTTGAACGAAAGGCTCGGTTCGACGGAGAAGTTGGGAAAGAGGTCCATCCGGCCCCGGCTAATGCCGATCGACCGGATGGCGCCGCCGAAATAGCCGCCGGCCGTCACGTCGACGCGGCCCTGCAGCGGCCGCTGGGGGCCGAGCGCGTAGGTAACCTGCGCGTCGCTGAAGCGATACGCGCCGGCCGGAATGGAAACGCCACGTCCCGGGGAGAAGGGTTCGCGCACCAGCTCGTAACTGTCGCTGACCCGGACACCGACCTGATCGCTGTTCTCGAACTCGGTCTGGAACGCCAACTGCGCCTGGCGGGTCTCGAGGCTGCCGCTGTCGGCCGTCAGGAAGTAGTCGAAGCTCCCTTCGAGGACGAACTGCCGCACCGCCTCGATGGTTGCCGGGCGGGGACTGAAGCGGCCGGAGACCGACGTCCGCCGGAAGTTATCCCGGCGAACGAAGCCTACCTCGGGACGGAAATTGTCCTCCACCAGCAGATGGTCCAGCTCGAAGCCGTACCGGTCCGCGCCGTAGTCGAAACGCGCCTGGTAGCTGGTGTCACGACCGGTGAGCCCGCCGGTTCGGGTCCGCGCGTAGTAGCCGAGCAGGTTGACGCTGTCGAAGAACGAGAAGACCGCATCGGCCCCGATCGCCTGGTTCGCGCCGTCTCCCGCCAGCGAGACCGACCGGTTCGTCGCGATCATGCCGACGCTGCTGCGGCGCAGCAGGTCGCGCTTGATGCGCAGCACGCTGAAGTTCGTCCCGGCGACACCGGCGTCCGCCAGCCGCTCGGTCTGGATGTTCATCACGCCGACGTCGAACGCGCCCACCTTCCCGGTCAGCCGTCCGCCGCCCAGAATCGGCACGACTTCGCGTCCCTGCAGGCCGATCCGCCGGCTGTAGAAGATGGTCGGCGCGTCGCCGCCACCGAACACGCTCTGCCGGCGCAGGCTGCGCGCCGTCCGGAAGCTGCCGCGCGCGAACTCGAAGATGCCGCGTCCCTCGAGGAAGAACTCCCGCTTTTCCGGAAAGAACAAGTTGAACCGCGTCAGGTTCACCTGCTGTTCGTCCACTTCCACCTGGGCAAAGTCGGTGTTGTAGGTGAAGTCGGCGGTCAGGTTCTGCGTCAGGCCGTACTTGACGTCCACTCCGCCGTCTCCGCTACCGTCATTGACGCGCGGCGTGGCCGCCGTCAGATCCGTGGTCACGCCGCCAATGGCGTACGGCTTGATCTCCAGGTTCCGGCTGACCGGCGGCGCTTCGAGTCCCACCAGCGTTCCCGCCGCGGAAACGCGAAAGACGCCGCCCCGCCCGCCGAACCCGGCGGCGGAAATCGGGATCAGCGTGAGGTAGGACCACTCGTTCTTGCGCATCACGGTGCGGCGGAGCTGGATGCCCCACACCTGCTCGCGTCCCGGACGGTAGCGGAGCGACTTGAACGGCACGACCATCTCGATCGTCCAGCCTCCGTCGAACCGTCCCGTCTGCACGTCCCAGACCGGGTTCCAGTCGCGGTTCGGATTGCCCTCGTTCGTAATCGCCTGATCGACGAAGCCGCCGATCGGGTTGGCGTAGAAGAGAAGCGCGTTGCGCCGGTCGTAGAAGGTGTCGATCAGAAAGCCGAACAGGTCGTTGTTCAGCATGTTGAACGCGTCGCGCCGCAACTCGGTCGCCACCCATTCCTCCGGCGGCGCGCTCTCCCAGCAGCGGCCGGAGATGTAGAGGTTCTCCTCGTCGAACATCACCCAGGCGTCCGTCCGCTCGGTGGCGCGGGCGCCTTCATCGGGTAGCTGCTGAATAAAGTCGGAGACCGGCGCGACCGTCTCGTAAACCGGTTCGTCCAACCGTCCGTCCACCCGCAACGGCGTGGCGAGCCGGATGGCGCGGATGGTCGCCTGCCCTCCGTCCCGGGAGATCACGGCCGGCGGAACCGGCGGGGGCGGCCCGTCGATGGGGACCGCGGGCGCGGCGGCCTCGGTGGGTTGCGGCGCCGGCGTGCCGGCGGAGACGGACGGCTCCTGCGTGACGGCGACGATTGGACCGGTGAGGACAGCCACCGCTACCAGCGCAGCCGCCGGCGCCTGGGCGACGCTGGCACGGGAGATCATGGTGATGAACAGCTAGCAGCCGGGATCGTCCCATATTCGGCCGATCCGGACCACCGCCGGGGTCCTTGACGCCTACTTCCGGGCGGTTGTAGGCTCGCTGCACGACCCCGCACAGGAGGGACCTATGAAGGTTTCGGCCCGTTTCATTCCGATCATCGTCTTCGCGTTCGGCATCGCCACGCTCGGCGCGGTCACCATGCAGGACAACGCCGGCCAGACCGCTGCCATGACGAAGGCCGCCCAGGCGTTCGTCGAAACACTGACGGCGGAGCAGAAGACCGCCGTGATGTTCCCGTTCAACGGCGAAGATCGCCTTGACTGGCATTTCATCCCCCGCGAGCGCAAGGGTGTGGCGCTCAAGACGATGACCGAGGAGCAGCAGGCAGCCGGGCTGGCGCTGGTCCAGGCGAGCCTGAGCGCCGAGGGCTACGACAAGGCGGAGCGGATCCGCCAGCTCGAGCAGATCCTCTTCGAGCGGGAGGGGCGTGATATCCGCGACACGGAGCTCTACTTCTTCATGATCTTCGGTGAGCCGTCGGACAGCGGGACGTGGGGCTGGCGCTACGAAGGGCACCACATTTCGCACAGCTGGACGGTAATCAACGGCGCCCTCAGCTCGACCACGCCACAGTTCTTCGGCACGAATCCCGCCTACGTCCGTGAGGGTTCGGAGGCCGGCGAGCGGGTGCTGAACGCGGAGGACTACCTGGCCCGGACGCTGCTCGGGTCGCTGTCCAGCGAGCAGCTCGCCGACGCGATCGTCGCCGACGAGGCGCCGGACGACATCCTGACGACCTCGGACCGCGAAGCGGCCATGCAGGAGGATGTGGGCGTCGCCTATTCCGCGTTGAACGGCGACCAGCAGGCGACCCTCTGGGCCCTCATCGAGGAATACGCCGCAGTTCAGCCCGCGCCGGTCGCCGCCGAGCGGCTCTCGAAGGTGCGGGCGGCCGGCCTCGACAACATCAAGTTCGCCTGGATGGGAAGCGTCATGCAGGATGAACCCCACTACTACCGGGTGCAGGGGCCGACGTTCCTGATCGAGTACGACAACGTGCAGAACACGGCGAACCACGTCCACTCGGTCTGGCGCGATTTCGACGGGGACTTCGGGCGCGACCTGCTGGCCGAGCACTACCAGCAGTACCCGCACGGCGTCGAAACCGTCAACGCCAACTAGGAACGCTACGACGGTAGCGGATGCGGGTCCGCGGGCGCCGTGGACTTGATGACCACCAGCGTCCGATCGTCAGTCTGCATGCCGCCACTGAAGCGGTGCACCTGCTGCATCACGCGGCTGCACATCTCCGTCGCGCCCGCGTCCGCCGACTGACGGATTGTCTCGATGAGGCGGGCGCGGCCGAACTCCTCGCCCTCCGCGTTCGTCTGTTCGACGATCCCGTCGGTGTAGAGGACGAGTACGTCGCCCGCCTCGAACGCCGCGTGGCCCTCGAAATAGCGCGGTGATTCGAACAGGCCGAGCGGTACGCCGCCCTCGGTGAAGAGTTCCACCTCGCCGTCCGCCCGGATCAGGAGCGGCGGGACGTGTCCGGCGTTGACGTACAGAAGGCGTTGCGCCTGGACGTCGAGCACCATGTAGCAGAGGGTGACGTAGCGTCCCTCCTCCACCGACTGGTGAAAGAAACGGTTGGCGCGACGCATCACGGCGCGGACCGCCAGTTCGTGCCCCACCAGCGAGGCCATCGACGCGCGCGTGGCCGCCGCCATCAGGGCGGCCGCGATTCCCTTGCCGACGACGTCGGCGATGACGACCCCCCACCGGTCCTCCGGCAGCGGCATGAACTCGTAGTAGTCCCCTCCCACTGCCCGCGACGACTCGTGCACGCCGGCGATGTCGAAACCCTCCAGCGACGGCACGGCGCGCGGCAGCAGCTCCTCCATCACGTCCCGCGCCAATTGCAACTCGCTGTCGAGGCGGCGGCGGTTGTGCACCTCCTCGATCAACCGGGCGTTCTCGATGATGACCGCCACCGCCAGCGCGTAGACCTCGACCGCTTCCAGCGCCGCGTCGTCGTAGCCATTCGAGCGGTCCGACCAGAGATCCAGCGCTCCCCGGATCCGGCCGCCAGTGCCGATGAGCGGGACGATCAGGCGAGAGTGAGCGACGTCGCGCCCCTCACAGGCCCCCGCCTGATCGTGCAACGACAGGGGGCTACTGCCCGCGAGGACCCGCCCGACGACGCCGTGATCGTCGAACGGGGCACGCATGTCGACCGGTACCGGGTTGACGCAACCGCGCGCCAGACTGTGCGAAACCCGCTCCCCCAGCGTGTCGACGACGTAAATACCTGCGGCATCGTGATCGACCAGCGACACCAGGCCGTCGAGCACGCCGTTCAGAAGGCGGGCGGCATCGGTGGCCTCGTTCGCCAGCCGGAACGCCTCGGCCATCACGCGGGCGGCGTTGATTGCTTCACTGTCGACCCTGGCGGTAGGCCGGGCGTCGCGCCGGGCCGCGGTCTCGGGAGCCATGAGCCTCATTGTAGCGGGCGGGACTGCTACAATGCGGGTTTGCCCGGATCCCGGACCAAGCTTCCGTGGTGAGTGTAGCTCAATGGTAGAGCACCGGACTGTGGCTCCGGATGTTGCGGGTTCGATCCCCGTCACTCACCCCAGTACCCCTCTCTACCGGTTGCGGCGGGCGCTGTGAGCCCAAGGCGAACGACCGCCGCGCTCGGCAGCATCTGGCTTGCGGTTGTGGCCGCCTGCGCGGCTGCCGAACCCGTCCGGCCCGCATCGGGCCCGTCGACGCCGGCCGGAACCGGTGGCACCAACGATCCGTCGGTCTACGACCGGCCGCACGTCGTGCTGGTGTCGTTCGACGGCTTCCATCCGGCGTACCTCGACCGCTTCGAAACACCCAACTTCGCTAGTCTCGCCGAGCGCGGCATGGCGGCCGAGGGACTCGTGCCGGTCTTCCCGTCGCTCACCTTCCCGTCGCATTACTCGATCGCCACCGGCCTCTATCCGGGCGCGCACGGGATCGCCGGCAACCGCTTCTGGGATCCCGTACGGAACGACGAGTTCAACTACCGCGACCCGGAGGATCCGCGAGACGGATCGTGGTGGCTCGGCGAGCCGATCTGGGTCACCGCCGAGGAGCAGGGCATGGTGGCGGCGGCGTTCTTCTTCCCCGGTACGGAAGCGGCCATCGGCGGCATCCGCCCCAGTCACTACTTTCCCTACGACGGCAGCGTGCCGAACCGGATGCGCGTGGCACAGACGCTCGACTGGCTGGCCCTGCCGCCGGAGCGCCGCCCGCACGTGATCACCCTCTACTTCTCGCTCGTCGACAGCAATGGCCACCGGCTGGGACCGGACCATCCCGGCATGCGCGACAGCGTCGAGACCGCCGACGGGCTGCTGGGCGATCTGATGGCGGGGGTCGACGCGCTGCCGCACGCCGACCGGGTCGCACTGGTGGTGCTGTCGGATCACGGGATGGCGACGCCCGACCCCGACCTGACGGAGACGTTGCCGGAATCCGTAGATCTGACTGACGTCCGGGCAGTGCCGGCCGGGCCGTCGATCAGCCTGCACACCGGCGACGATGCGCGGAGCCGTGCGCTGCGCGATGCGCTGAATGCCGAACTCACGCACGCACGCGCCTGGCTTCGCGAGGAACTGCCGGAACATCTGCACGCGCGGGATAACGCGAGCCTCGGAGAGGTCATGGTGATTCCGGACGGGGCGGGCATGGTGCAACTGCCCGGCGGCCGCGCACCGCCCGCCGGCATGCATGGCTGGGACCCCCGCCTGCCCTCGATGCACGGCATCTTCTTCGCCGTGGGCCCCGGGATCGCGGAAGGGGTGGTGCTGCCACCGGTCGAAGCCGTCGATGTCTACCCGCTGATCGCCCATCTGCTGGGGCTGACCCCCGCGGACGGCGTTGCCGGATCGCTGGAGCCGTTCCGGCCGGCTCTCCGGGCGGCGCCGTAGCCGCAGTAGCCCGGACCCCGGCGACACCCACCCGCCCCGGAGCTCGGAGGAAAGCAAGTGCCCCGGG